>JAGRMK010000245.1 GCA_020441345.1 Paracoccaceae bacterium | reverse complement strand
AGAGCACTACGTTGACATCGTAGGGGTCACAAGTTCGAACCTTGTCGTGCCCACCATTCCTGCCTTGGCAGGATCGGGATCACCGCGCCCCGCAAGGGGCGTAATTATTTCAAGGCGCTCGGCGCCGCGAAGAGGAGAAGGCCGATGAAGGTCAGAAATTCGCTGCGCTCGCTCAAGCAGCGCCACCGGGATTGCCAGATCGTGCGCCGCAAAGGCCGCGTTTACGTGATCAACAAGACCCAGAAGAAGTTCAAGGCTCGCCAGGGCTGATCCGAACCTCTTTGCCGCATCAGGCCGCCCGGGAAACCGCGGCGGCTTTTTGCGTTCTGGCCCTTCGACCCGGCGCGGTGACTGGCACCGCTTGTGCCTGTCGCCGATCCGAAGGGCGACTGTCTGCGCCGCCGTCCCGAATCATCGCAAGAAAAACAGCACCGTCATCGCAAGCCCCACCAGCACGACAAAGACCCGCAGATAAACCAAGTTGCTGATTCGACGGCTCAACCGTGCGCCGGCATAACCGCCAAGCGTCGCGGCGATCGCCATGGGAGCCGCCGCTTGCCAGGCGATCAGCCCGGCCGCCATGAACGCGACCGCCGAGGTCAGCGACAACACGGCCGAAAGAACGTTCTTGAGCCCGTTCATGCCGTGCAGGTCGCTGTGGCCCAGCAAGCCGAATGTCGCCAGCAACATGATCCCCAGCCCGCCGTTGAAATAGCCCCCATAGATCGACACCGCACCAAGGACCAACGCCGATACCCCTGCCCCCGCCGCGGGAATGCCCATCGCCTTCAGCCGCCGTGTCAGCGCAGGCCCCACGGCAAACAACAGGGTGGAAACCAGCAGCAGCCAGGGCACGATGCCGGTAAAGGCCCGATCCGAGGTAAAGATCAACATCGCCGCGCCGATCAGCCCGCCCAGCACGGACACACCAAGGATCGCCGCGAATGACAGGCTTCCCTCGCGGCGCATGTCATGACGAAACGCCCAGGCGCTGCCGATATAGCCCGGCAAGGCGGCAAGTGTGGCGCTGGCATTTGCCGCGATCGTCGGCACCCCCAGAAACACGAGTGCTGGAAAGGTGATAAACGTGCCTCCGCCCGCAACCGCATTCAACGCCCCGGCCAGAAAGCCGGCGAGCACGATGATCAAGAAGTCGGTCATGGGCGCGTCCCGGTAACACTGTCGCCCCCTGCCCTTGCCATGGCTTTGACCGTCATGCAATTCGCCTCAGGCCCGCGCAGGGTCTCTCCGCGGCCTTGCGTGGGCCATTTACCGGAACAGGTCCAGCACCCCTTCGGTCAGCAACCGGGCCACGATGGGCTGGGTCAGAAAGCCCGTGACCTCCAGCTCCGAGGCCCTCTGATACCGCCGGATGGCGCGGCGGGTCTGGCGGTCGAACTGGCCATCCGCCGGCCCCGGTTCGAACCCCATGCTCTCCAGCCGCTGCTCGATGATCACGCGGGTGAATTGCGGCAGTTGCAACGCATCTTCCGTGGCGCGCGCGCGACCCTCGTCGATCTGGGGTTCGGCCGGGCCGCGCAACTGGGCAATCCGGTCGCGGGCCTGATCGGCAAAGGCCCCATTCGGAAAGGCCCCCAGATAGTCGTTGTAAGAGCCCACCGTATCGGCCCGCACGGCGATATCCCAGGCAGCGCGATCACGGGCCTGCGCGGCGGCGCGGCGGTCGGCTTCGATCTGGTCCAGCCGGTCCTGCGCGACGCTGGAAAAGATCCCGTCGGGGAATTCGCGCAGATAGGCGCGCAGCCCGACCTCATCCTGGCCCGAGCCGGTATCGCGCCAGAACGCCCGGTCGCGGCGTTCTTCGGCCTGCTGGCGGGCGCGAGCCTCGGCCTCGAGCTGGGCGGCGCGCTGGGCGCCCTGCTGCGCCAGGCTGAACACCTGGTCGCGGTTCAGATACCCGGTTTGTGTCAGGTTGTTCGCGCCTTGCCAGGCGCCGATCGCGCCCCGCGTGCCCGCACCAAAGATGCCATCGATGCCACGCGGGTTATAGCCCAGGATGGTCAGGTCGCGCTGAATCGACCGCCGCTCGTCGCGCGACAGCCCCAATGCCGTCTCTATCCGTTCGGGCGTGTTCAGCAACCGGGTCAGCGCCGCTTGCGCCTGGTCGGCATACTCGCCATTGGGCCATTCAGCCAGATAGGCCTGGTACGATGCCACCGTATCGGCATCCAGCGCCACACCCCAGGCCGTCCGGTCGGCATCGCGCACGGGCTCATGGCCGACCGGCAGGAAGGTCAGATAAGGCGGATTGAACCCTTCAATCTGGATATCGCTGCGCCGCCCGGCCAGCGACCCGATGGTCACGCCGGGGGTGGCCAGCGAGCGCAGGAAATCGGTAATTCCCGGTGCCCCACCCCGCACCAGCGTGACCCCTTGCGGAACGGCATTTTCGGCGGGCAGGCCCGGGCTGAAGCCCGCCCCGCCGGACAGCGGAAATCCGAAATCGGCCACCGCAACCACCGCGCCGCCCTGGCGCTGGCTGGCAATCGCAAGCACGGTGGCCAGGCGCACGCCCTCTCCCTCGACCGAGGCGACATTGGGTTGCGACGCGTTGGTGCCCATCAGCCAGGTGCCGTGGCTGGCGTTCAACACATGCCCCGCGAAAACGATCACCACCCGTTCATGGGGTTGCTCGGTCAAGCTGCGGGACAACTGCGACAACGCCGCCTGCATCGCCCCGGCCGAGACATCGGTGGCGAGATCGACACGAAACCCGGCGGCTTCCAGACGCTCGACGGTGCGCAGCACCGCAGCCGCGCCCCGCGCCCCACGCAGGTTGTCATAGGTCTCGTTGGCGATAATCAGGGCAATGCCGGTCGATGCCTGCGCCGGCCCAAGGGCAACGAGACAGAAGGCAAAGGCCCGAAACGCGGTGACAATCAGAAAACGAGACATCATGTATCCTCCGAGATAAGCGGAGGCCCGAGGTTACTCGTAACTGCGCAAGTCCTCGATCACCTTGCCGTCATTGGGCAAGGTGCCGGGCGGGACGAGCTCTACCTTGCCTCGCAGCTTGAGGGTATCAAGAAGCGTGCCCTCATACAATTTCGGATTGGAGGCGCGGGTTTCGATCCGCACGGTCATCACGTCCATCTCGCCCTCACGGCTGGCGATGACGCGCGCGCGGCTGACCTCTTCGTGATGGCTGATGAAGGCCGCGACCTGCTCGGGGCGCACGAACANNTGCCCTTGATCTTGGTGGTCTGGTCCGCGCGCCCCATCCAGCCCTTGATCCGCAGATTGGTGCGGCCACAGGCGCTGGTGCCTTCCATGATTGCCGACATGTCGCCCGTGGCGAAACGGATCAGCGGGTAATCGGCGTTCAGGCTGGTCACGACGACTTCGCCGACCTCGCCATGCGGCACCGGGTCGCCGGTGCCCGGGCGCACGATCTCGACGATCACGCCCTCGTCGATGATCATTCCCTCCAGCGCGTCGGTCTCATAGGCGATATTGCCCAGATCGGCGGTGGCATAGCACTGGCGGCAGGTGATGCCCCGGTCGGCGTAATGCTGGCGCAGGCTGGGGAACAGCGCGCCGCCACCGACAACGGCCTTGGTGATCGCCAGCGCCTCGCCCATCTCGTCGGCCTTGTCGAGGATGATCTT
>JAGRMK010000244.1:8172-12064 GCA_020441345.1 Paracoccaceae bacterium | reverse complement strand
CCAAATCGCAAAAGGAAACGCGTTCCTCCGTTCCTCAAAAAAAAGCAGGGGGGGGTAAGATGCGGGGGACGGAGGGGGGGGAAACCCCCCCCTTTCTTCCTGTCGGGGTGCGCCGCCTAAAGCGGCAACGCGGTTGTGTCCTTCAGCTCCTCCATCACGAAACTGGCCGAGACATCCGCCAGATCGACCTTCCGCGTGAGGCGTTGATATAGCGCGTCATAGGATTTCACATCGTTGACCCGGGCGCGGATCAGATAGTCCAGATCGCCGGTCATGCGATAGGCGCCCAGAATCTCGGGCATGTCGCGCGTAGCCCGTGCGAAACGCTCCAGCCAATCCGGCCGATGGTCGGACGTGCGCACCATCAGGAACACGGTCAATCCAAGGCCCAACTTGTCGGCATCCAGAAGCGCCACGCGCGCGCGGATCAGCCCGGCGTCCTCCAGGATCCTGATACGGCGCCAGACGGCATTGCGCGACAGGTTTACCTGTTCGCCGATGGCGTCGAGGGCCTGGGAGCAGTCGCACTGCAAAAGGGCAAGTATTTTCCGATCAGTATCATCAATTGTCATCTCGTTACCCGGAAAGGCAGGAATAAATCACAATATTCTCCCGATTTAACGCAAAAAACGTGAACACATCAACCCGCACCCCGTTTAGATTGCGTCAAGATGTACCAAAAGGAGCCTCCAATGATCCAGCGTCTGTTTCTTGACCATCCTGCCAGCGTCGATGAGAGCTACCTGGATCATGCGCGGTTTGCCGCCGGCTTTTCTTTCTGGCTGATTTTGGCCGGTCTGGCGGCCGCCGTTCACGCGATCTTACCTTTTGCCTTTGATCATACGGCGAGCGGGATTATACGTCGCTTGCATGCGCGGATCGAAAGCCGGGGTCGTTGAATGTGCCGTTGGGCTGCCTATGTCGGGGAACCGATTTTCCTTGAGGATATCGTCAGCCGCCCGGGGCACTCTCTGATCCGGCAGAGTCATTGCGCAACGCAATGTTCCAGCGCGATCAACGCCGACGGGTTCGGCATCGCCTGGTATGGCGAACGTCCGGAACCGGGGCTTTACCGTGATATCTACCCGGCCTGGTCCGACCCCAATTTGCGTGCGATCACCGCGCAGGTGCGCTCTGGTCTGTTTCTGGCGCATGTCCGCGCATCGACCGGCACCGCCACCAGCCGCAACAATTGCCATCCGTTCGTGGTCGGGCGCTGGACCTTCATGCACAACGGTCAGATTGGCGGCTATGACGCGTTCCGACGCGATGCCGACATGCTGATCCCAGAGTCGCTCTATGCCCATCGCAAGGGCGCAACCGACAGCGAGGCGCTGTTTCTCGTCGCCCTTGCCGAGGGGCTGGAAGACGATCCTCAGGGCGCGCTGGAGCGGGCGGTCGCCCGGTTCGTCGCGCTCAGCCGCGCCAAGGGGGCCGCACCCCATTTGCGGCTGACGGCGGCCTTCTCGGATGGCGAAACGCTTTATGCCGTGCGCGCCGCCAGCGATGCCGCGGCACCGTCGTTGTGGCACCGCTGGTCGGCGACGCGCGGCGGGCGGGCGGTCGTTTCCGAACCTCTCGAAACCGAAGAAGATGACTGGCTCGCCATTCCGCCGGGGTCGTTTTGCACCTTTCGCGGCGGTGAGGTCGATATTCGCCCCTTTTTACCCGCGGCCCTGAGCGAAGCCGCTTGACAGGCTCCGCGCCGCTTCTCAGCCTGCCGGCATGATCCATACCGCCTTCCTGGCTTCGCTCCCCCCGGAAACCCGCACCGCCCTGACCCGGCGCTCTGCCACGCGCGGCCTGATGCATCTGCTCGGACACGGCGGTGCGATCCTGGGCGTTGGGGCGCTGATCGGGCTGGGTGTGCCCGGATGGTGGGCGCTCGTGCCGGTGCAGGGGGTGCTGATCGTGTTCCTGTTCACGCTGGAACATGAGTGCACGCACCGCACGCCCTTTGCCTGGGATGCGCTCTGTGACCGGGTCGGGGCGGCATGCGGTCTGCTCTTGCTCAATCCGTTTCAGTGGTTTCGCTATTTTCATCTGGCGCATCATCGCTTCACCAATCTCGATGGCCAGGACCCTGAGCTCGACGGCGGCAAGCCGGAAACCCGCGGTGGCTGGATCTGGCATGTCTCGGGTCTGCCGACCTGGGCGGCGGCGGGCAGGGTGGTCTGGGCATTGGCGGCCGGTCGTCTGCGCGCGCCGTATCTGCCCGATCGCGCCCGTCCCCGAGCCGAGCGTGAGGCGCGGGTGTTGCTGGGGATCTATGCACTGGCCGGGGCGTCGTTGCTGGTCAGCGATCTGTTGCTCTGGGTCTGGATCCTGCCGGTTATTCTGGGGCAGCCGGTGCTACGGCTCTATCTGCTGGCCGAGCATGGCGATTGCCCGCGCGTCGCGAACATGTTCGCGAATACCCGCACCACCTTCACCACCGCCGCGGTCCGATTTCTGGCTTGGAACATGCCGTATCATGTAGAACATCACGTATTTCCAAACGTTCCCTTTCACAATCTGCCCGTGTTGCACCACATGCTCCGCAACCATTTGCAGGTTACGTCAGACGGATATCTCGCCTTCAGCCGCGACTATCTGGTGCGGCGATGGTAACCGGGCGGGCGGTCGGGGCTTGCGCCTGAGGCCCAAGACGGGCATGACGGGAACAAGTGGGGAACGAAGGCATGAGCGAAGCAAACGAGGGTAAGAGCCTGTCGCAACGGGCGATGGCGGGGGCCGTGGCCCAGAGGCATGCGGGGTCGGCGGCCTATCTTGATGGGCTGAACGCAGCGCAGCGCGATGCGGTCGAGGCGCTGGAAGGTCCGGTTTTGATGCTGGCTGGCGCGGGCACCGGCAAGACCCGTGCCCTGACCGCGCGCATCGCCCATCTGATCGCCACCGGCACCGCCCGCCCGAACGAGATCCTTGCCGTGACCTTTACCAACAAGGCCGCGCGGGAGATGAAGCAGCGCATCGGCCAACAACTGGGCGACGCGGTCGAAGGCATGCCCTGGCTGGGCACGTTTCATGCGATCGGCGTCAAGTTTCTGCGCCGGCACGCGGAACTGGTCGGGCTGAAGTCGAATTTCACGATTCTCGATACCGATGACCAGTTGCGCCTGCTCAAGCAATTGATTCGCGGCTACAATCTGGATGAAAAACGCTGGCCCGCACGCGCTCTGGCGGGGCTGATCGACGGCTGGAAGAACCGCGCCTGGCGGCCCGAGGCCGTCCCTGGTAGTGAGGCGGGCGCCTTCAACAACCGCGGAACCGAGCTGTATGCCGCCTATCAGGACCGTCTGCGCACGCTGAACGCCTGCGATTTCGGCGATCTCTTGCTGCATGTGGTTACGATTCTTCAACAGAATCCCGACATACTTGCGCAATACCAGCGATGGCTGCGGT
This sequence comes from Paracoccaceae bacterium, assembly GCA_020441345.1. Taxonomy (GTDB): domain Bacteria; phylum Pseudomonadota; class Alphaproteobacteria; order Rhodobacterales; family Rhodobacteraceae; genus Pararhodobacter. Next base: position 8,662 of record JAGRMK010000244.1, on the reverse strand, counting down.
TCATTCTGGTTGATGAGTATCAGGATACTAACGTTGCGCAGTATCTGCTGCTGCGGCTACTGGCGCAGGGGCACGCGAACATCTGCTGCGTGGGCGATGACGATCAGTCGATCTACGGCTGGCGCGGTGCCGAGGTCGGAAATATCCTGCGATTCGAGCGCGATTTTCCCGGTGCAAAGGTGATCCGGCTCGAACAGAACTATCGCTCGACGCCGCATATTCTGGGCGCGGCGTCCGGTGTCATTGCGTCGAACCAGGGGCGGCTGGGCAAGACGCTGTGGACCGAACTGACAGAAGGGCAGAAAGTCCGGCTGATCGGTCATTGGGATGGCGAGGATGAAGCGCGCTGGATCGGTGATGAGATCGAGGCGCTGGAACGCGGCGCGCACGGCATGAAGCCGGTATCAGCGAACGGCATGGCGATCCTGGTGCGGGCTAGCCATCAGATGCGCGCCTTCGAGGACCGGTTTCTGACCATCGGCCTGCCCTA
>JAGRMK010000244.1:2524-8151 GCA_020441345.1 Paracoccaceae bacterium | reverse complement strand
GAAATCCGCGACGCGATGGCCTATTTCCGGCTTGCTGTAACGCCGACCGATGATCTGGCGTTCGAGCGGGTGGTGAACATGCCTAAGCGCGGGCTGGGCGACAAGGCGCAGCAGACCATTCAGCGTGTCGCACGCGAGAACGATGTATCGCTTCTGCAAGGCGCGGCGCTGGTCTTGCGCGACGGCCTGCTGGGCGGGCGCGGGGCCTCGGCCCTGCGCGGTTTCATCGAGGACATGGCCCGCTGGCACGACGCGGTGCGCGCCGAAGAGAACCACATTGCTCTGGCCGAGCGCATGCTGGACGAATCGGGCTATACGGCGATGTGGCAGGCGCAGAAAACACCCGAGGCCGAAGGACGTCTGGAGAACCTGAAGGAACTGATCAAGGCTTTGGAAAGCTTTGATAACTTTCAGGGTTTTCTTGAGCATGTCGCGCTGATCATGGATAATGCCAGCGAGGATTCGACCGAGAAGGTCACGATCATGACGTTGCACGCCGCCAAGGGGCTGGAGTTTCCGGTCGTGTTCCTGCCGGGGTGGGAAGACGGGCTGTTCCCCAGCCAACGCAGCCTTGATGAACAGGGGCTCAAGGGGTTGGAAGAGGAACGTCGGCTGGCCTATGTCGGCATAACCCGTGCCGAAGAATTGTGCCTCATATCCTTTGCCGCGAACCGGCGTGTTTTCGGGCAATGGCAAAGCCAGTTGCCGAGCCGGTTCATCGACGAACTGCCCGGCGAGCATGTCGATGTCCTGACGCCTCCGGGGCTCTATGGCGGGGGATTTGGCGCGGCGGGGATGGGGAGGCGCGCGGACAGTGTGCCGACCGCCAAAGTGGACGACGAGTCGCTGGAAAGCCGCGCCGCCAAGGCGGATGTCTACAATGCACCGGGTTGGAAACGGATGCAGGATCGCAGCCGCACGACGACGGTGTCAACGACGCCCAAACGCAGCGCTGCGGCGCCAGATGTGCATTTTTCGGCCGGGGAACGGGTATTCCATCAGAAATTCGGCACCGGAACCGTGCTGGCCGTGGATCACGATAAACTGGCGGTGGCTTTTGACAGGGCGGGCGAAAAGCATATTGTCGCGCGCTTCTTGTTGCCTGCTGATGGAATGGATGACGTTCCGTTTTAGGCGGCGACGCCGGAAAACGCCCATCGCACATTGGAAAAAGCGCGGTCGCCGGGGAGGAGTTCGGCAACCGCGCCTTGCGCAGGGTCGGGGGAGGACCGACCTTTGCGTTTCGTCGGGGCTGTTTCCGGCTGGAAAGCGGCCCCGTATCGATTTGAGGCGTGGCGACCGGGGAGGAGGTCGGTCACCACGCCTGAGCGAAACCCCAAGGGAGGAGGTTCAGGGCTCCGCGTCACGTTTGGGGCCATGGCCCCGAATTCGAGGCGTGGTTGCCAGGGAGGAGGAGAGGCAACCACGCCGGAGTGCTGTGAGGCCCAGGGAGGAGGAGAGGGCCGCAGCAACGATGTGGAACGGCCGCAAGGAGGACGCGGCGGTTCCGTTCACGATCAGCCCAGGGAGGAGGAGAGGGCTGTCGTTTCGGTCACAGGCCTTAAGGCCCGGAAACTCGTCAGTCGTCGCGCCCGTAGGCCGCTTCGTAGGCCATGCGCGAGATCATCGAACGGCTGATGCCCAGATCGGCCAGTTCGCGCGTGCTCAGGGCGTTCAGCTCGTTGTAGGTCCGCACATAGACCCGCGAACGATGCCAGGCAGCGCCCAGGGCGGCAAAAGCGGCAGTGATCTGACCGAACAGGCCAGAGGCGCGGTGCGAATGAACAGAGGCGTATGCCATGATCTACTCTCTTTCGTCGTTATGGGTCCGACGTGATCCGTCGTTCCCGTTGACGCAAACATGGACCCGATGCTGCGATTGCACAATCCCCTTGGAAAGCAATGCCGCTATGCAGCAATGGAATGGCGACGCTGCGTAAACTTTACTCCGTTTTCAAGAGCTTCGCGTGATATGTGATCATTCGGTCAAATTGCTGCGGTCGCACAGGCGGGTTTTCCACGGAAATTGGCGCAGCCAGGCCCTTGTTTGAAACGCGGATATGAACAGGTTATGCACCGACACGGCCGCAGCACAGGAGAGACCCGCAATGCCCCCCATCTTACCGACGCGTGACGCGGTTCTTGGCGTCTTGGGCAAGATAGCCGTGCCCGGCGGCGGCGATCTGGTCAGTCGCGATCTGGTTCGCGCGCTCATCCTGGATCAAGGCAATGTGCGATTCGTGATCGAGGTGGCCACGCCGGACGACGCCCGCGCAATGGCCCCGATTCGCGACGCCGCCGAGCGCGCGGTCTCTGGTCTGCCCGGCGTCGAGAAGGTCAGCGTGGCGATGACCGCGCATGGTCCGGCGGCAAAATCGGCCCCGAAACCTGTGGCTCCAGGCGGCGAAGCGCCATCTCTGAAGATCGGCGGCCACCCGAAGCCGGGCCCGTCAACCGTGCCGGGCGTGAAACGCATCATCGCCGTCGGGTCGGGCAAGGGGGGCGTCGGGAAATCCACGGTCTCGGCCAATCTCGCGGTCGCCCTGGCGCGCGAGGGCTGGCGCGTTGGTCTGGTGGATGCTGACATCTACGGCCCAAGCCAGGGCCGCATGATGGGGGTCAGCAAACGCCCCTCGTCACCCGATGGCAAAACGATCATTCCGCCGGTCGCGCATGGCGTGCGGATGATCTCGCTGGGCCTGATGATGGCCGAGGACGAGGCCGTGATCTGGCGCGGCCCGATGTTGATGGGGGCCTTGCAGCAATTGATGACGCAAGTGGCCTGGGGCGATCTGGATGTGCTGATTGTCGACATGCCGCCCGGCACCGGTGACGTGCAATTGACCCTGTGCCAGAAATTCGACCTGACCGGTGCGATTGTGGTGTCAACGCCGCAGGACGTAGCGCTGATGGATGCGCGCAAGGCACTCAAGGCCTTCGAGACGCTGAAGACGCCGGTTCTGGGTCTGGTCGAGAACATGTCGACCTATATCTGTCCCAAATGCGGGCATGAGGACCATATCTTCGGGGATGGCGGCGTGCGGCGCGAGGCGGAAAAGCAGGGGGTGGCGTTCCTCGGATCATTGCCGCTGACCCTTGAGGTGCGCTTGTCCGGTGATGGCGGTGTGCCGGTTGCGGCGACCGACAGCGCGGCAGGCGCAGCCTATCGCACAATGGCGCGTGGATTGATCGAGGCGCTGACCTGACGGCGAGCCGTCCTCGTCCACGCAAGCGCTGAGACCAGAGCACCGGCGGCGGCAACGCCCCGGTGCTTTTCGATTCGATGCATCGTTGCGGGACTAGGACCGGGGGCGCGGCCGCCTTGGGCTGGGAAATCATGGGAGTGATGGGAAAGCCTGGGTTTCAGGTGGGACGTGTATGGGATTCGTCGGGATGCGTGGGAGTTCTGTCGAAAATCACCTGTGGATAACACGGCAAAGCAGCAATATAACGATTGCGTGTTGCTGTATCGCAACATTGTTTCAAGCCTGCATGGGAAATCCTGGCCCCGAGTGGTCGTGCTGGTTCCGCTGGATTTGGTGATGAGTCTGGCAATAACCATCTATATGTAGTGTTGATGTGGTTTCAGACTCAGCATTTTGCTGTGTTCTTCGCAGAATCGCCCGAAAAAATCTGGGCGGAGAGCCGTGCTTGACCGTTGCGGGCCATGAATTCCCATGGCATTACTAAGTCACGGAAGAGCGGAACAACAAAAAACAAACTGAAGGCAGCTTCATACAGGCAACCCGCGATACCGAAACTAGAGATCCGACGCGCAGGTGAGCAGCACCAATCCCCCCCCCAGGTGATCTGCGTAGTCGGGCAACCCAGCGATGGGACGAGGGCGGCGGTTTCAGACAGTGGCAGCAGTCTGAAACCGCCGTTTCCTATTTCCGGGCGGCCCGGTTCAAGCATGTCCCGGCCACCCCAAGACAAAGAGGCGCAGGACAGTGGCGCGCAGGTTTCGCGGCGAAAGCGAGCAGACGGTAGACAGCAAGGGCAGGGTTTCGGTCCCGGCCCTGTTTCGCCGTGTGGTCGAGGCCTGCGACCCCGAGTGGAAAGAGGGCATGCGCCCCGAACTGGTCATTGTCTACGGCACCGAAAAACAGCAATTCCTGGAATGCTACACGATCGAGGCGATCGAAGAAATAGACCGCCGAATCGACCGGATGAAAAAAGGCTCCATCGAACGACGCATGATGGAGCGGATCTATCACGGCCATTCGATGCCGGCGCAGATCGTCGAAGATGGGCGCATCGTCCTGCCGCAAAAGCTTCGCAAGAAGCTGGACCTGGAGGACAAGGCCTTCTTCATCGCGTCTGGCGATCACTTTCAGATCTGGAAGCCTTCGACTTACGAAGAGGTCGAACTGGCAAAGGTCGATGAATGGCTCAGCCAGCAGGACGAGGATTTCGATCCGTCGTCGCTGTTGCCTGATCTGCCCGAAACCTGACGGGAAGGTCGATGTCCGCCGAAACACAAGACGCCCCTCATATTCCGGTGTTGCTCGGTCCGATCCTGCGGGCGGTGGCGCCGGTATCCGGGGTCTGGCTGGATGGCACCTTGGGCGCGGGAGGCTATGCGCGCGGCTTTCTGGACGCAGGCGCAGAGCGTGTGATCGGCGTCGACCGCGACCCGCTGGCGCTGGCGCTGGCGGCGGTGTGGGGCAAGCCCTATGGCGCCCGCTTGTCGTTGGTGCATGGCACCTTCAGCGCGCTCGATTCCTATGCAGATCAACTGCTTGACGGCGTGGTGCTGGATCTCGGCGTTTCGTCGATGCAGCTCGACCAGGCAGAGCGCGGGTTCTCTTTTGCCAAGGACGGGCCGCTGGACATGCGCATGAGCCAGGACGGGCAGAGCGCCGCGGATCTGGTCAACACCGCCAGCGAAACCGAACTGGCAGATATCCTGTATCACTATGGCGAAGAGCGCGCCTCGCGGCGCATCGCGCGCGCCATCGTGGCCGCGCGCGCCGAGGCACCGATCGAAACCACGCTGCGCCTCTCAGAGATCGTCTGTTCCTGTCTGCCACGCCCGAAGCCGGGTCAGAGCCACGCCGCGACGCGCAGTTTTCAGGCGCTGCGCATCGCGGTGAACACGGAATTCCACGAGCTGATCGACGGGTTGGAGGCCGCCGAGCGCGCGCTCAAGCCCGGCGGGTTTCTGGTGGTGGTCAGTTTCCATTCGCTCGAAGACCGAATCGTGAAACGGTTCATGCAATTGCGGGCCGGGCGCGCGGGGCAGGGCAGCCGCCACGCCCCCCAGATAGAACCCGAAGCTGACAGGTTTTCGCTGCTGACCCGCAAGGCAATCGCCGCCGACGACGCCGAATGCGCCGCCAACCCGCGATCCCGGTCGGCGCTGTTGCGGATCGCGCGTCGAACCGAGGCGCCCGCGGGGCCGGTCGACCGGTCGGCGGTGGGTTTGCCAAAGCTGGTCTTGCAGGAGGGGCGGTGATGCGCACGCTGTTCTATGTCCTGTCGGCTTTCGCGGTGATCGGGCTGGCGATCTGGGCCTATGACCAGAACGACCGGACCCAGCGAGCGATGAACGAGGTCCGCGACCTGCGCCGCGAAATCCACAGCCTGCGCGAGGCGCTTTCGGTCCAGCGCGCGGAATGGGCCTA
>JAGRMK010000244.1:0-2387 GCA_020441345.1 Paracoccaceae bacterium | reverse complement strand
CGGGGGGCAGCCATGATCCGCACGCCGCTGCGCCCGCTGCCGCGCATCCTCGACGCCCGGGAAAACGGCGAGAATCCGCAGTTCATCGAACGCGAGAACCTGCGCCTGCGGCGTGAGCAGGCCCGCGATACGGGCCGCAAGCGCGCCGAATGGCGGCTGGTCTTGCTGGCGGCGCTGTTCTTCGCCGGCTATGCGATGATCGGCGCGCGGATGGGGCAGTTGGCGGCCTCGCCGGTGGTCGAAGCCGAACCCTATCAGGGCGAGCAGATCGCCGATGCGCGTGCCGATATCCTGGACCGCAACGGACGGATTCTGGCCACCAACCTTGTCACCAACTCGCTCTATGCCGAATTGCGCTACATGGTTGACGGCGCGCGCGCGGCGCACGAACTGGCGCTCATCTTCCCGGATCTGGACGAAGAGCGGCTGACTGCGCGGCTGACCGACCCCGATCGCCGCTTCGTCTGGATTCGCGCACGCCTGTCGCCCGAACAGGCGCAGGCAGTCCATGACATCGGCGAACCCGGGCTGTTGCTGGGTCCGCGCGAAATGCGGCTTTACCCGAACGGCAGCCTTGCTGCGCATGTGCTTGGCGGGGCGGGGTATGGCCAGCAGGGGGTGACAGCGGCGGAAATCATCGGCACGGCAGGGGTCGAGCACCGGCTGGACGACCGGCTGCGCGATCCCGATCTGGCGGATGTCCCGGTGTCGCTGTCGCTGGATCTGGGCGTGCAAGGTGTGGTCGAAGAGGTGCTGGCCAACGGTATCGCCATGCTGAACGCGCGTGCCGGTTCGACGATCATCATGGATGCCAACACCGGCGAGATCGTGGCAATGGCCTCGCTGCCCGATTTCGACCCCAACGACCGGCCGGCACCGCCCCTGACTGGCGACCCGGCGGACCATCCGTTGTTCAACCATGCGGTTCAGGGGCGCTATGAACTGGGGTCGGTGATGAAGGCCTTTACCGTGGCGCAGGTGCTGGATCTGGGGCTGGCGACGCCCGACACGATTGTTGACACCAGCGGTCCCTTGCGCATCGCAGGCTTCACCATCGAGGATTTCGACGATTATGGCCCACGCAACTCTGTGACCGATGTCTTCGTGCATTCGTCGAACATCGGCACCGCGCGGTTGGCACAGATGATTGGCGCCGACCGACAGCGCGCCTTTCTGAACAGTTTCGGGTTCCTGGAGCCCTTGTCACTTGAGCTGGCCGAGGCGCGCGGCGTGATGCCGCAATTCCCCGAGCGTTGGGGTGAGTTGTCAACGATGACAATCAGTTACGGTCACGGTTTGGCCATCACGCCGGTGCATCTGGCGGCCGGCTACGCGGCGTTGGTGAATGGCGGATACCGGGTTGTGCCGACGATCCTGCGCCGGCCCGATACGATCCGTGGCGAGCGGCTCGTTTCGGCGCAGACCTCGGAAACCATGCGCGCGTTGATGCGGGCGGTGGTGGTGCGGGGCACGGCCTCGATGGCCGAGGTTGACGGCTACGCGGTCGGTGGCAAGACCGGAACCGCCGACAAGCCCAATCCGCAGGGTGGCTATTACGAGGATCGCGTGGTTGCGACCTTTGCCGGGGCTTTTCCGATGAACGACCCGCGGTATGTGATCATTGTTACGATGGATGAACCCTCGGTTTTCGCGGGCGCCGAGACGCGCCGCACGGCGGGCTGGACCGTGGTTCCGGTCTCGGCGGAAATCGTGCGCCGCATCGCGCCGATGATGGGAATGCGCCCGCAGGATCCGGCAGCGATTGAAGCCGCTCTGAGGCTGCGGTAGGCAGCACAGAGCCACGCGGGGGATGCCATGTCCAAAGCCAAGAGTCTGGGTGAACTGGGTCTGACCGCACGCAGCGGCAATGCGCAGACGCGGATAACCGCGATCACCCTCGACAGCCGACAGGTGCGGCCCGGCGCGCTGTTCGCGGCCCTCCCCGGAAGCCGGGTGCATGGCGCCGAATTCATCGACCCGGCGTTGCGCATGGGAGCCAGCGCGGTGTTGACCGACCGGGCCGGCGCGCTGCTGGCGGCCGGAACGCTGACCAGGCACCCCGAGGTTGCGTTGATCGTTGCCGAGGACGCGCGCGCGGCGCTGGCGATGACCGCCGCGCTGTGGTTCGGCGCGCAGCCCGAGGTCATGGTCGCGGTGACCGGCACGAATGGCAAAACCTCGGTTGCCAGCTTCGCGCGGCAATTGTGGACCGCGCTGGGACATGCGGCGGTCAATATCGGCACGACCGGGGTCGAGGGCGCCTGGGAAGCGCCGATGACCCACACCACGCCCGACTCCGTGACGTTGCAATCCTTGTTGGCCCAGGCTGCGGCCGAGGGCATAACCCACGCCGCGATGGAGGCTTCGTCGCACGGGCTGGATCAGCG
>JAGRMK010000243.1:3496-3944 GCA_020441345.1 Paracoccaceae bacterium | reverse complement strand
TTCTGAAAGATGTGCTTGCCGCCGTTGAACTGCGACGCGACGACATGCGGCACGCCTTCGCCACCCATCTGCGCATAGCCGGCGGTTTCCCGGTCCATCCAGCTTGCCATGACGTGACAGCCGATGCCCGACGCAGCCTTGGACCCTTCGGGCACCTTGGTCGAGGTGTTGTGCGGGCAGCCAGAGCAGAAATAGGGCGTGCGATTGGCGCCCGGAACCGACAGCAGGACGGGCGGTTGCGCGGTCAGCGCGCGGGCTTTCCGCAGCAGGTTTTCTCTGGGAAAGAAGGCATCCAGCCGCTCGGCCAGAGTCGGAACCAGCCCCAGCGGGCTGAATTCGCCAGTCCAGGGCAACAGCGGATCGCCCGCCGCGCGATGCTTGCCGACCATGCGCGCGGGTTTGTCGCCGGGCCAGTCATAGAAATATTCCTTGAGCTGGCTTTCGATGA
>JAGRMK010000243.1:0-3487 GCA_020441345.1 Paracoccaceae bacterium | reverse complement strand
GCTTTTCCTCGATCACCAGCACCTCTTTCTTGCCGCGCACGAAGGCCAGCGCGTCACGCCGGGCCAGCGGCCAGACCATGCCGACCTTGTAGATGTCGATGCCCAGGCGGCGGCAGGCGGCTTCGTCAAGGCCCAGCAGGCGCAGCGCCTCCATCACGTCCAGATGCCCCTTGCCGGTGGTCACGATGCCGAACGGCGCGTCGTCGATGTCATAGATCCGGCGATCGATGGGGTTAGCTTCGACAAAGGCCTCGATGGCGTCCAGCTTGTGACCGATGCGCGTTTCGATCTCGGGGCTGGGCAGATCGGCGCGGCGCACGTGCAACCCGCCCGGCGGCAGATCAAGTGGCGGCAGGGTGAACACCCGGTTGGGCCGCAGATCCACCGATTGGCCGCTTTCCACGGTTTCCGAGATCGCCTTGAACCCGACCCAGGCGCCCGAATAGCGGCTGAGCGCGATGCCGTATTCGCCGAATTCCATGTATTCGGCCACGTTGGCGGGGTTCAGCGTGGGCATGAACCAGGTCATGAAGGCCACGTCGGACTGATGCGGCATCGATGACGACACGCAGCCGTGGTCATCGCCCGCCACCACCAACACCCCGCCCTTGGGCGACGATCCATAGGCGTTGCCGTGACGCAGCGCATCGCCGGAACGGTCCACGCCGGGGCCCTTGCCATACCACATGGAAAACACGCCCTCGACCTCGCAATCGGGGTCCAGACTGGCCTGCTGCGCGCCCAGAACGGCGGTGGCGCCCAGATCCTCGTTGACCGCGGGCATGAAGGTGATGCGATTCTGTTCGGTTTGCGCCCGCGCGCGCCACAGTTCCAGATCCAGTCCGCCCAGCGGCGACCCGCGATAGCCCGAGATGAACCCGGCCGTGTTCAGCCCCGCCTCTCGGTCGCGCCGCGCCTGATCCAGCATGATCCGCACCAGCGCCTGTGTCCCGGTCAGGAACACGCGCCCCTCGGCGCGGGTGTAGCGGTCGGACAGCGCATAAGTCTGGAACTGGTGTTTCTGGTCGGTCATCGTCGCCCCCTGGCAGATTTTCCTGAATCTACCAGATATCTTTGGAAAAATTGCCCAGTATTCGCTTGATTTCCGGGCTTTGAGGGTAAATCAACCGCTCATGGGCCATGCAGAGGATGATTTGACCGATGGACTGGGATGACCGCGACCGCATGATTCTGCGCGTCTTGCAGCAAGACTGCCGCCTGTCGAACGCCGAACTGGCCGACAAGGTGGGCATGTCGCCCTCGGCCTGCTGGCGCAGGGTGCGGGCCTTCGAAGAGGCCGGGGTGATCGAACGCTATCGCGCCGATGTCTCGGCCGCGGTTGCGGGACTGTCGTTTCAGGCCATCGTGCATGTGCAACTGACGCGCCACAACCCGCAGCATCTGAACGACTTCATCGCCGCCATTGCGCATCGCGCCGAGGTGCTGGAATGCTACGCCACCACCGGCGAGGCCGATTATCACCTGCGCGTGCTGTGCCGCGACATTGCCGATTATAACCAGTTTCTCGAAGGCTTCCTCTTTCGCCTGCCCGCCGTCGAAAGCGCCCAGACCAATGTCGTGCTGCGCGAGATCAAGCGCAGTTCGATCGTGCCTGTCTGATCACGGGTTCCGGGGCACGATCAGATCGGGCACCGCGCCTTCGATGCGCAGCGGTGCGCCGGTCACCGATTGCAACGCCGCCAGCGAAAGTCCTGGCAGTTTCTCGCGCAGGATCAATGCCCCCCCGGCGATATCCACCACCGCCAACGAGGTATAGACCCGGCTCACGCACCCCATGCCGGTCAAGGGCAGGCGGCACCGCTCTACCAGCTTCGGCTGGCCGTCGCGGGTAACATGGTCCATTACCACCGCGACTCGCTTCGCCCCATGCACCAGATCCATCGCGCCGCCAACGCCGGGCACACCATCGGCGCCCAGACTCCAATTCGCCAGATCGCCATTTTGCGCCACCTCAAGCGCGCCCAGGATTGCCACGTCCAGATGCCCGCCACGCACCATGGCAAAGCTTTCGGCGTGATCAAAGATCGACGCACCGGGGGTCAGCGTGACCGCCTTCTTGCCAGCGTTGATCAGATCCCAATCCTCTGCACCCTTTGCCGGGGCCGGGCCGAACCCCAGAATTCCGTTTTCCGTGTGAAAGATCGCCGCGCGGCCGCTGGGCTGGAACCGGGCGACCATCTCAGGATAACCGATGCCAAGATTCACATAGGATCCGTCCGCGATATCCTGCGCCGCCCGCCACGCGATCTGGGCATTTGACAGCGCCATGGCGCGCGGGTCGCCCTGTGCCCTCTCCCTCTTGCCTGCCCGACGTGCCATTCGCGCCTTCCTCAACCCTGCGGGGTCATGGCCTTGCGCTGCTGCGCGCGTTTCAGACCCAGCTGGCGTTCTCGCCAGATGATCAGGATCCCGGCGGCCACGACAATCGACGCCCCGATCAGCATCGTTCCTGTCGGCACCTCTCCGAATCCCCAGTATCCGATCACCAGGGCGAAGATGATCGACACGTAATCGAAAGGCGCAACCAACGAGGCATCGGCCTCGCGGTAGCTGGAAGTCAGAAAAATCTGCCCAACCCCGCCAATCAATCCGGTCAGCACCAGGATCGCGGCCTGGCCGGGGCTGGGCAATACCCAGCCGAAGGGCAGAGTGATCAGCGACAGCCCCGCAGCCGTGATCGAGAACCAGAAAACAATAGCCGATGTTGCCTCGGTCGCCACAAGCTTGCGCACCGTAACCTGCGCAAGCGCCGCAAAAACCGCCCCGCTGAGTGCCAGCATCGCCCCCAGGGCTTGCGCGTGGCTGACATCGTTGCCCACCGAAAGCCGGGGTGACAGCACGATCAGCACGCCCGCAAGGCCGACAAAAACCGCCGACAACCGGAACAGACGAACCTCTTCGCCGAGAAACATAGAGGCAAAGACCACCACCAGAAGCGGCGCCGCATAGCCGATCGCCGTCACCTCGGGCAGCGGCAGAAACCCGAGGCTGGCAAAGCCCAGGCCCATCGCCGAAGTTCCCACCAAACCACGCCAGAAATGGCCCAGCGGCTTGCTGGCCTTCAGCCCGGTGTTCAGCTCTTTCCGCCACGCCAACCAAGCCAGGATCACCGGCAGCGCGAAAAGCGACCGGAAGAACACCATCTGACCGGGAGGCACAGAGTCGGACAGCAGTTTGAGCAAGCTGGCCATCGTGATGAACAAGACCACCGATGCAATCTTGTAGAGAATTCCGCGGATCGGGCGCATGAGCAGGCCTGTTGTGCTGGACCCTTCCAAACTCGCAGCTTCACCGGCCCGCCACAAGGACCGGCTGGGCACAAATTTCTCTCTGGACACCGCCCTGCACCTCGCCTAAGACACGTCCACCCGAAAGCGTCGCTTTCACCCGTGCCCGGGTAGCTCAGGGGTAGAGCAGTGGATTGAAAATCCTCGTGTCGGTGGTTCGATTCCGCCCCCGGGCACCA
>JAGRMK010000242.1 GCA_020441345.1 Paracoccaceae bacterium | reverse complement strand
GCTGACATCGGTCAGCGCGCGCACGCCGGGGGTTGTGCCGAACAGGCCCCGACGCGGCGGGAAATGGCGCGAGACGTTCTGGATCTCAAGCATGTCGGGCCTCGCTGACAACAGGGCAGGCGACGTGGTGCTGCGGTGCGATCTGGCGCGAAGTCGGCGCCGCCGCCAGGCATTCGGGCCGCACCAGCGGGCACCGCGGTGCAAAACGGCAGCCCGGTGGCGCGTTGATCAGGTCGGGCACCGAACCCGGCAACCCCTGCAAGGCGCCACGCGCCACGTCGCGGCTGGGGATTGCCCGCAACAGCGCCTGCGTGTAGGGGTGCAGCGGCTGGTCCAGAACGGTCTCCCTGGGACCGGATTCGACGATGGTGCCGGCATACATGACCGCGACATGGGTGCAGACCTGCGACACCACGCCCAGGTTATGCGTGATCAGCACGACGCCCATGTCATAGGCCGCGACCATCGATTTCAACAGCGCCAGGATCTGCGCCTGCACCGACACATCCAGCGCGGTCGTCGGCTCATCGGCAATCAGCAGGCCCGGACGCCCGATCAGCGCCATCGCCACCAACACCCGCTGCCGCATCCCGCCCGAGAACTGGTGCGGATAATCGTCGAGCCGTGCCTCGGCGTCGGGGATGCCCACTTGTTCCAGCATCGACACCGCCAGCCGCCGCGCCGCGACCCGTCGCGCCGAGCGTCCGGCCCCGGTCGGAACCCCAAGGATCGCGGAATCGTGCCGCGCTGCCGCCAGCGCCACGTCGATCAACTGCGTGCCGATCCGAAACGAGGGATTCAGGTTGGTTGTCGGGTCTTGAAAGATCATGCCGATGTGGCGCCCGCGCAGCGTCAGCATCTGCGCCTCTGTCCTGGTCAGAACATCGGTCCCTTCGAACAGGATCTGGCCTTGGGTGTATTCGGCGGGCGGGCTGCGCAAAAGCCGCGATACCGACAGCCCGGTCACCGATTTGCCGCAGCCGGTCTCGCCGACCAGTCCCCAGATCTCGCCCCGTTGCACGGTCAACGAGATCCCGGCCAGCACCCTTGCCTCGCCGTCGAAAGAATGCATCGACAGATGCAGGTTGCGAATGTCCAGAAGCGCGGTCATCTCAGCGCCTCGCCTTCGGGTCGAGCACGTCGCGCAGCCCGTCGCCCAGCAGGTTGAAGCCGAACACCGCAAGGAACATCGCCAGGCCCGGGAACACCGCCGTCCACCAGAAATCGGGCATGTAGCTGCGCGAGATCGACAGCAGCGTGCCCCATTCGGGCGTCGGCGGGCGCACCCCGATGCCGATGAAACCTAGCGCCGCGACGGTCAGGATCGCGAACCCCATGTCCAGCGACATCTTGACGATGATCGGCGAGACGACATTCGGCAGGATGTGGCGAAACAGCACCCGTACCGGGCTGGCGCCCAGCGCGCGGGCAGCCGTCACATAGACTTCTTCGCGCACCTGCAAGACCTCGCCGCGGACCAGTCGCGCGTAGCCCGGCCACCAGACCAGCGAGATCGCGACGATCATGTTGCCGAACCCGGGCCCCAACGCCGCTGCCACAGCCATCGCCAGGATCAGGCTTGGAATCGTCAGCATGAGGTCCGAGAACCGCATCAACACATCGTCGATCCAGCCGCCGTTGAACCCCGCCAGCGCGCCGACGACAGTGCCCAGGATGGTGCCGATCGCCACCACGGTGAACCCCGCCGCCACCGAAACCGGCGTGCCCGCCATCACCATCGACAGCACGTCCTGCCCCAACTCGTTGGTGCCGAACGGATGCGCGAGGCTGGGTGGCTGGAACCGGTTGGCGGTATCGACGCCACCGGTCACATGCTCGGGGTAGGGGGCCAGGATATTGCCGAACAAGGTGAAGAACACCACGACCAGCACCATGCTGGCGCCGACCACCGACAGGCGGCTTTGACGAAAGCGGAACCAGGCGCGGCGCGCCCGCTCGGTGCGCGCGCTGCGCGGCGCGTCTTGCAGGACATCGGTCATTGGTAGCGGACCTTGGGGTTGATGAGGCCATAGAGCACGTCGATGACGATATTGGCACAGATGAACAGGAAGCCGATCACCAGCGCGACACTGACCACCGGCATGAAATCCTGCGCGACGATGGCCGAGGTCGCATAAAGCCCGATGCCGGGCCAGTCGAACACGGTTTCCACCAGCACCGTGCCGCCCAGCAGCCAGCCGAAATAAAGGCCGATCACCGTCAGCGACGACGAGATCGCGTTGCGCAGCACGTATTTGAACACGATCAGCCGCGGCGACAGGCCCAACGCCCGTGCGGTGGTGACATAATCCTGGTGCAATACTTCGATGGTCGAGGCGCGCATCATTCGCAGGATCGTCGCCAGCGGCGACAGCGACATCGCGATTGCGGGCAGTGCCAGGTAGCGGCAGGCAACGACAAAGCTTTCCCAATCCCCGGCGAACAGCGCATCCAGCGTGTAGAACCCGGTCACGAAGGGGGGCGGTTCATAGATGATCGGGAACCGGCCACCCAGCGGCAGCCACATCAGCCACATCGCAAAGCACAGTTGCAGCAAGAGGCCCAGAAAGAAGCGCGGCATGGAAATCGCCGCGACCGACAGCACGTTCGAGGTATAGTCAGGCCAGCGATTGCGCCAGACGGCGGCCATCAACCCGGCGGGAATGCCGATCGCGATAGCCAGCATCATCGCCGCGAACACCAGTTCCAGCGTCGCCGGCAGATAGGTCGCGAGATCGGTCGCGACGGGGCGCCGGGTAAAGATGGAGACCCCGAAATCGCCCTGCATCAGGCCGGTGAGATAGCTCCAGTATTGCACCCAGATCGGCCGGTCGAGGCCGAACTCCTGTGCATATCGGGCGATCTCGTCGCGCGTGGCATTTGGCCCTGCGGCCAGTGCAACGGGGTCGCCGGGCAGCACGCGGGCGATCACGAACATGATCACGGTCAGCCCGATCAGGACCGGCAGGATCAGAAATATCCGTCTGAGGACAAACCGGAGCATGGCGGCGGGTTCCTGGTCTTCGGGGTTCGACCCGGGCGCGGGAAATCCGCGCCCGGAAGAGCATCGGGCGGCGCGGGAAATCCGCGCCCGGAAGAGCATCGGGCGGCGCGGGAAATCCGCGCCCGGAAGGGCATCGGGCGGCGCGGGAAATCCGCGCCCGGAGACACGCTGGCTCTGCTCGGGCGAACCGCAGACCAGGCACAATAGGACCTGGCGCGAAACCTCCGCGCCAGGCCGTCCCAACCCGGTTACAGCGACAGCGGCCAGACCTCGATCGCGTTCGAGGCAACCGGCGTGAAGTGGAAGCCCTGCACCGTGTCGCGCATTCCCAGGCGGCGCTTTTCCAGCACGCCGAAGATGTCCGGGCAGTCGGCAACCAGCAGGTTTTGCAGTTCTCCGTAGATCTCGACGCGGCGCGCCGGGTCGATCTCGGTGCGGCCGGCCTCGATCAGCGCGTCGGCTGCGGGGTTGTGGTAGACCGCGTTCTGCCAGCCGCCATTGCGCGACGAATGATAGGCCGCGAAGGCGATGTTGTCGGGGTCGCCATAGTTCGCGGTCTGGTAGACCGGGAACAGATCGGGGAAGGTTTCCGGCGACTGGCAGGCGGCGACCATGTCGGGCCAGTTCATCGGCTGGATTTCCAGCTGGATATTCAGCGCCGACAGACTGTCAAGCAGGATCAGGGCCCAGCGGCGCTGTTGCTCCAGCCCGTTCACATGCACCATGCGCAAGGTGATGCCGCCCTCGGGGGTGTCGGTCATCGCCAGGTGCTCGCGTGCGCGGTCCAGGTTCATGCGATACACCTCGAGATCGGGGTTGTGACCCAAGATCCCGCTGGGCAGCGGCCCGACCATCAGCTCGGCATAGCCCGACGCCTCGAGCATCGCCTGATAGTTCATCGCATAGGCCACGGCCTTGCGCATGTTGATATCGGCCATCGGCCCGTGTTCGGTGTTCATCTTGATCGAGAAGGTGCGGTATTCGGGTTCAAGTACGCGCACGACACCCGGCGCATCGACCAGCGCATCCATGTCTTCCGAGGTCAGATCCACCGCGATATGCACCTCGCCGCGCTGCAACATCAGGCGCTGGGTCGAGGTTTCGCGCACGATCTGCCAGATCACGCCGTCCAGATTGCCGCCGCCCGGCTGCCAGGCATCGGCGACGCGTTCCAGATGATACAGCGCCCCGGCCTCGGCGCGGCGCAGCTTGAACGGGCCCGATCCCGCGACATTGGCCTGAAGCCAGGTGGCGCCGTCATCGTCGCCCAGATTGGCCTCGGTCTCGGCCTTGTTGACGATGAAGATCCACGGGATCACCTGGAGGAACGCGGCAAAGGGCGCGGCCAGGTCAAAGCGCACGGTATGCGCATCGACGGCGGTGACGCCCTCGGGCTCGACGATGCCACGGATCATCCAGCTGTTGCCGCGCGCCAGACGCAACGCGCGCTGATAGGAATAGACCACATCATCGGCGGTCACCGGCGTGCCGTCATGGAACCGTGCGTCAGTGTTCAGCGCAAAGGTATAGACGCGGCCGTCGGCGCTGCTTTCCCAGCTTGCGGCCAGAGCGGGCACCGGTTCGGGCGGGTTACTCGACACGCGGACCAGCGGGTCATAGGTGTTGCGCAGAAAGAACGAGGCCGAATAGCCGGTCGCGGTATGCGGATCGTAGTTCGGAATGTCCTGCCCCGACGCGATGATCAGGATGTTGCGGCCCGACTGCGCGAAGAGGTCGCTGGGAAAGGTCGCGGCAGCGAGGCCCGCCCCGCTGAGTGCCAGAAAAGACCGGCGAGACAGGGACTTGATGTCAATTTGTGTCATGCTTGGCTCCTTGTTGGATAGGGCGGCCCGGTCTTGTGCTGACCGGGGTTCCGGGGTGAATTCAGGCAGTTGCCGCGGTCCGGGCGGTTTGGGCCAGGGCCGCGGGGTGGTAACGTTGCACGTAGTCGTGGGTGACGTATCCAAGGCGCAGGTCGCGCGCGACCAGGTCCGGGTCGCGCTCGGCCGGGTCGCCATAGCCTGCGCCACCGCCCAGGATCATCTCGACGCTTTGCCCGGGCGTGGTCAGTTCGACCAGGCGGCCGGTTCCGCAATCCAGGATCTCGGCGCCCTGCGGGTCCATCACACGGCCGCTGGCGCCGCCCCCGGCCAGGCCGTCGAACAGACCCGGGATCGGGTTGTTCACGCCTTCTGGAAAAACCGAGGCCAGGGTGGTGCGCCCGTCATCGACCAGCTTGCGGAACACGACCCGCTGGCCCAGCCCGCCGCGATGCCGTCCGGCACCGCCCGAATCGGGGACAAAGGCCTTTTCCTCGACCAGGATCGGCGCGCGGCTTTCGATCATCTCGATCGAGGTATTCGCCGCCGAGGTTGGCCAGAGCAGGGCGGAATGCCCATCGGCGCGCGCCGAGCCGCCTTGGCCGCCGCCGCAGAACAGCATGTCGGAATAGAACGCGCCCGAAGCGTCCTGGCCGTAGACGGTCGAGGCCACCGCCAGCCCGGTGAACGCCTGCACATCGCCCGGCCGGGCCGCAGCCAGCGCCGCGAAGATGTTCGGCGCCAGATACCACCCGGTTCGGGTGCGAATATTGACCGAGGCCGGATAGGTGCAGTTCAGGATCGAACCCTCGGGCGCCTTGACGGTGAAGGGCTTGTAGCATCCGGCATTGCCCCGCACCTTGGGCGTCAGCATGCATTTCAGCGGATAGGTGGCATGCGCCGACGTGTAGTTCAGCGTCGAATTGAGCCCCCCCTGCGCCAGTTGCGGCGGCGCGCCGTCGAAATCGATCTCCATCGCGTCGCCCGTGACCCGGATGGCCACCGGATAGGTCATCACCTCGCCCAGCGGGTTGTTGGTGATCGTCGCGCGATACGTGCCGTCGGGGATCGCCTGCACGGCTTCGCGCATCGCCTTTTCCGACAGATCCTGCACGACCTGTGCCAACGCGCCCAGATCCTCCATCCCGTATTCGGCCATGAAGGCCTCAAGCCGTTCGGCACCGATGACATTGGCGGTGACAAAGGACTGGATATCGCCGATCACCTGTTCGCCGTTGCGCACGTTCTGCGCGATCATGCGAAACAGGGTCTCATTGGGCTTGCCCGCCTCGAAAAGCTTCATCGGCGGGATTTGCAGGCCTTCTTCATAGATCTCGCGGGCCTTCAGCGAATCCTTGGTGCCGCCGATGTCCGAGACATGGCCAACGGTGCCCATCAGCCCGACCAGCCGCCCGTCGACGAAGGCGGGGGTGACGATGGCGATGTCGAACAGGTGCCCGGCGCAAAGCCAGGGGTCGTTGGTGATCAACACGTCGCCGCGCTTCAGGGTCTCTGCCGGGTAGCGTTCCAGCAGTGCCTTGACCGCGCGCGGCAGGGTCAGATTGAATACCGGCATCGCGCGCGGGCTGTGGGCCAGCGTCTCGCCATGCGGGTCGAGCAACTCGCAGGCGAAATCCTGGGCCTCGGAGATGACCAGCGAGAATGCCGTGCGGCAGACGGTCTGCCACATTTCCTCGACCACGTTGACCAGGCGGCTCCACATGATTTCCAGCCCGATCGGGTCGGACTGAATCAGGCGCACGGCCTCGGCGCGGCTCATCCCGGCGGCGACCCGTGCCTCGGAGGCCTTGCGTGCCGCGACCTCGATACACAGGTTCAGCGCCTTGTCCACGCGCACCCGGTCATGCGGGCCGACGATGGTGGTCGATTCGCGTTCCTCGATGATCGCCGGTCCATCGAAATGATCGCCGGGCCGCAGCGCATAGCGGTCATAGACCGTGGCCTCGGCGGCGCCATCGTCGAACCAGGCGCGGCGGTGGCCCTTGATGCGGGCGTCCTGCGCGCCGCCCCCCGCCGCCCCCTTGACCGAGATCGAGGGCTGCGGCCCGACACAGCGGACCCGAAAATTCACGGCTTCGATGCGCGCGCCGTCGAACACTTCAGTATAGCGTGCCTCATAGGCGCGCGCGAAGGCATCACGGATCGCGGGCAGGCTGTCTTGACCGATGGGCCCGGCGGGCAGCGACACGAGGATTTCGTGCATCTGGCCCACGAGCCGCATGTCGGCCTGGATCTCGACGGTGATATCCGCATTCGCGACGCCCGCCGCGACCAGATGGCCGCGTCCCTCGGCCTCTAGTTCGGTCAGGATGACGCGCACCGGCGCCGGGTCAAAATCGTCGGACAGTTCGACGCGCAACGAGCGCACGCCCTCGAAGGACAGCGGCGCCACCAGGAACCCCAGCGCCGAAGCCGCCCCCGAGGCCGGCGGAATGATCACCTCGGCCACGCCCATCGCGCGCGCCACGTTCACCGAATGGGCCGGGCCAGCCCCGCCAAAGGCGACCATCGCGTAATGGCGCGGATCCTTGCCCTTTTCGACCAGATGCACGCGGGCCGAAGCGGCCATGTTTTCCGCGACCACCTGGTGAATGCCCAACGCGGCCTCTTCGATGGTCAGATCGAGCGGGTCCGCCACGGTCTTGATCGCGCGGCGCGCGGCGTCCAGATCCAGCGTCATGCGCCCGCCCAGGAAAAACGCGGGATCGTAGTAGCCCAGCACCAGGTTGGCGTCGGTGACGGTCGGTTGCAGCCCGCCCAGCCCGTAGCACGCGGGTCCGGGGTCCGAGGCTGCGGAATGCGGCCCGACCTTGAGCAACCCGACCTCGTCGATCGCCGCGATCGAGCCGCCACCCGCGCCGATCTCGATCATGTCGATGACCGGTGCCTTGATCGGCAGGCCCGAGCCCTTGGTGAAGCGATGGACGCGTGCGGCCTCCATCATCGGTGCGATCTCGGCGCGGTTATCCTCGATCATGCAGGCCTTGGCCGTTGTGCCGCCCATGTCGAAGGAAATCACATCCGACCGCCCGGCCAGATCGCCGAACAGCGCCGTCGCCAGCCCGCCCCCCGCCGGACCGCTTTCCAGCAGCCGGATCGGCAGGGCGCGGGCGGTGTCCAGCGACACCAGCCCCCCCGCCGAATGCATCAGCCGCAGCGCGCCGGTGAAGCCGCGCGCGGTCAATTCGGATTCAAGCCGGCGCAGGTAGCGGTCCATCAGGGGTTGCACATAGGCATTCGCGCAGGTGGTGACGGTGCGCTGGTATTCGCCCAGCTCGGCGACCACATCGGACGAAACCGAAACGGCCATGCCGGGGACCGTCTGGCGGATCAGGTCGGCGGCGCGCAGTTCATGCGCGGGGTTGGCATAGGCGTGCAGGAAACAGACGGCGATGGCCTCGCAGCCCGTATCGGCCAGCGCGCGGGCGGCCTCGATGACCGCGTTTTCGTCCAGTGGGGTCAGAACGGCACCGCTTGCGTCCAGACGCTCGGGCACCTCGATCCTCCGGTCGCGCGGGGCCAGCGGTTCGGGGAATTCGACGAACAGATCGTAGATATCGTAGCGCTGTTCGGTGCCCATCTCCAGAATGTCGCGAAAGCCGCGCGTGGTGATCAGGCCCAGCGGCGCACCCTTGCGTTCGATGATCGCGTTGGTGACCAATGTCGTGCCGTGCACCATTTCTGACACGTCGCTCAGTGCGATATCGCGCATCGCCACCAGTTCCGACAACCCCAGCAGCGCCGCCTCGGCGGGATCGTGCGGCGTCGTCAGCCGCTTGTGCAGGGTGACGGTTCCCTCGACCGCATCATACAGGATGAAGTCGGTGAAGGTTCCGCCAATGTCGAATCCTATCCGCCAGCGTGCAGATCCAGTGTCCATTTCAGACTCGCCTCTTGGTTGGTGTCGTATGGCCGAGAGCGGCGGCGACATCCGCCGCGCCGTTCAGCAACATCCGTTCGATTGTCAGGCGCTCGTCATCAGCGACCAGCGCGGCAGGGTAGACGATGCACAGGGCGACCGCTTCGCCCGTTTCGGGGTCGCTGGCCGCGACCGACTGGGCATCGACGCCCCGCGTGGATTCCTGCCGGGAATAGGACACTCCCAAGCGGCGCACCTCGGCAACGCGGGTCAGCAACTCTTCGATCGATTGCGGCGACAGGTCCGAGGCGGGCACCAGCCCCTCGGGATAGAGCGCGCGGATCTGCGCATCGCTCATCAGCGCCAAAAGCGCGCGCCCGGTGCCGCTGCTATGGGCTTCGAGCCGCCGTCCGATATTCGAAACCACACGCAGGGCATGGGTCCCCGGATGATCGGTGACGGCCGCGACCTCGGTCCCGATCAGTTTGCTGACATAGCCGGTATGGCCGGTATCGGCGCTGATCCGGGCCACGACATCCGCCGCGCGCTGCACAAGGCCGGACGACCGCCGATAGCTGATCGCCGCGTCCAGCACCAGAACGCCGGGGCGGTGACGTTTGGTGTCGCCGATGGTTTCCAGAAGACCGGCCTCGCGCATCGCGCGCAACAGCCGCGAGGCATTGCTTTTCGGTATCCCCAGTTTTTCGACCGTGTCCGTAACCGTGAGTTCGGTGCAGTCGGCACCGAAACATCTGAGAACACTGGCTGCCGAGTTCAGGATTGACATGCGTGCCTAAAGTTGCATAAAATGGAACTAGTGTTGCGTTATTAGGGACTATGTGCGATTCGCCCCGGACCTGTCAACAGGCTTGGCGTGTCGCCGGGTCCGGGGTGCGCGCCGGTGGTGCGATTTGCATGGAGATCTTGCAAATTCGGCTTTCCCTGCTGGCGGCGCGGCAGGGTGCGCACGGGTGGGGTGCGGTAAACCCCCTTGTCCGGAACATGGGTCAATGGCACCCTGACCCGACCCAATCACAGGATCGCGCAATGCCCGCCTTGCCCCAGATCGACGCCTACGCCGAAGAACTCACAGATATTCGCCGGGATTTTCACCAGAACCCCGAAATCGGGTTCGAAGAGCACCGAACCTCGGCGCGGGTCGCGGCGCTGCTGGAAAGCTGGGGAGTCGCGGTGACGCGCGGGATCGGCAAGACCGGGGTGGTTGGCGTGCTGGACGGGGCGCGGCCGGGGCGCACGATCGGATTGCGGGCCGACATGGACGCCCTGCCGATGGACGAATTGACGAACCTGCCTTATGCCTCGCGCAATCCGGGGGTGTTCCACGGCTGCGGGCATGACGGGCATACGACGATGCTGCTGGGCGCGGCGCGGTATCTGGCCGAGAACCCGGATTTCGCGGGCCGTGCCGTGTTCATCTTCCAGCCCGCCGAAGAGGGGTTGGGCGGCGCACGCGCCATGCTTCAGGACGGGCTGTTCGACCGCTTTCCCTGCGATGAACTCTACGGCATGCACAATTCGCCCTACCAGCCCCATTCACGGCTGAGCATCCGTCCCGGCCTTGCCCAGGCGGGCGCCAGCTTTTTCGACATTCGCGTGCAGGGGCAGGGCGCGCATGGCGCGATGCCGCATATGGCGCGCGATCCGATCACCATCGGCGCCGGGCTGGTCAAGGAATTGCAAGAGATCGTCGCCCGCAACACCGACCCGCTGCACGCCGCCGTTGTCTCGGTAACGGCATTTCAGGCCGGATCGGCGTATAACGTGATCCCCGATCACGCGATTCTGCGCGGGACAATCCGCTACCTGTCGAACGCGGATCGCGACATGATCGACGCTCGGATCCGGCAGATCTGCGCGGGTCTTGCGCTGGCGCACGGCGTCGAGATCACGGCGGATATTCGCAATGTCTTCGGGGTGCTGACGAATGATCCCGATTGCGTCGACCGGTTGATCGAGGTCGCCCGCGATGTCGTCGGCGACCAGGCCGCGCCCGATGCCGATATCACCATGGGATCCGAGGATATGGCGGATCTGCTGAACGTCGTTCCGGGTGCGTTCTTCAGCCTCGGGCACCATGGCACGGTGCCCTTGCACAACCCGGGGTTTGTTTTTGACGACACGATCCTGCCGGTCGGCGCAAGCTTGCTGGCGCGTCTGGTCGAATGCCGGGGCGCCGCCTAGCCGGGGCGCGGCGTGACCCGGCGCGGGTATCGCGCCAGGTCATGCCTGTCGCGGTCAGACCGGATGCAGGATCATGGTCACGACAGCATAGACCATGAACAGCGCGACGGCGGACAAGGTCAGGATAAGATTGCGATATTGGCTCATGGCGTCCTCTGTGGCGAAAGTGATGATGTCAGGCGGTGTGACTCATCGACGCCGGAGGGGCTCGGGATTGCGGGGTTGCCAGGCTGCGCGCGAGGATCGCGGGCGGCGGCGCATCGGGCGAGAGCAGCGCGGCGCTGCCTTCGGGCGCGCGCTGAAGGCCCTGCGCCAGGCCGGTGACACCGCTCTGGTCGGTATCGGACGGAGCGGCGCCCAAGGCATCGACCGCCGCGACGGACAGGCTCTGTGTCGGGCCATAGATCATCTGCCGCTGACCGGGCAGGGCCAGCAGGGACACCAACAGGATCAGGCAGACGAAGCGCGCCATGACGGCTCCATGAACGAACCGCGCTACCACGCGCCCGAATCGGCGCTGGGTCAAGGGGTGTTTTGCGGCTGTCACGGGCCGGTGAGGGACGTATCGGTCCGTCACAGGGTGCGCCGGAATCGCCGGGTTGTCTCTGGTCTTTGCGGGAAAAGCCGACGACACTCTGGCCATGAGAGGAGCCATCATGCTGCAAAACCGCGTTGATCCCTTCGGGGGGCTGCATGCCGTGCCGCAGCGCGGGGCATGGTTCGGTAACAAGGGCTGTCTGCATGATCAGAACGGTCGCGTGCGGCGGGGCCACGCAGGGCGGCGTTGGATTACCTGCGTGACCGCGTTCCGGGGCCGCAGGCGTCACCCGTTAATGCAACCGGGCTGCTATACCGAGCTGTTTTTCCACGATGAAGCGACGGCATATGCCGCCGGGCACCGGCCCTGCGCCGAGTGCCGATACGCCGACTGGCGCGGGTTTGCCGATCTCTGGGCACGGGTGCATGGCGAGACGGGTGCCGCGGCGATCGACACGCATCTGCAAGCCACCCGGCTCGAGGGGCGCAATCGGCGCTTGCACCCGTTGGCCGCTGATCAGGTGCCCGAGGGCGCGATGGTCGCCGATGCGGCAGGCGCCGTGTTGCGCGCGCGTGGCGGGTGGTGGCGCTGGTCGTTTGGCGGCTATGCCCCGGCACCGGCACTCACCGGGCGCGTCGCCTTGCTGACGCCCTGGCCGGTGGCGCAACTGATGGCGCATGGATTGCCGGTTCAGATCGCGCATTTGCCCGGTTGCGGGGACTCGAATTGATTGCTTTGTTCACTAATACCTGCTTCAACAGACCCTGACC
>JAGRMK010000241.1:14928-15464 GCA_020441345.1 Paracoccaceae bacterium | reverse complement strand
CAGGCCTGCCACACCAACCACTGCCCGACCGGCGTCACCACCCAGGACCCATGGCGCCAGCGCGCACTCGTGGTTCCCGACAAGGCCATCCGCGTCGCGAATTTCCACCGCAATACGCTCAAGGCTTTGGGGGACATGTCGGGGGCCGCGGGGCTCAGCCACCCGTCCAATTTCCTGCCCTGGCACCTGATGATGCGCGAGAACGACCGCGAGATGGTCACTGGCGAAGAGGTCTATCCCTACATGCCCGAAGGATTCCTGCTGCGCGAAGACGATGCGCGGTTCGGCTATCTGAAACGCTGGCACCGCTCCAGCGCCGAAAGCTTCGAACCGTTCGACGAAGGGGTATAGGATGGTATCCGGCCAGCCGTGGTCCGGGCGGCGGATCCGTTCCAGACTGCCCCACCCGGCACCGCCTCGCCGTGTTGCGCGCCGCCATCTGGCCGCGTATCACCCCGGGCTGCATCGCCGCAACGGGGCCAACCGAGCCAGGAACAGACTTCAGGCGGGTTCGACAACCGTGATCGCGGTATCGG
>JAGRMK010000241.1:0-14864 GCA_020441345.1 Paracoccaceae bacterium | reverse complement strand
GTAAACACGGTCCCGGCCTCTTTGCCAGTCTCGGTCAGGATCGGCGTACCAACAGGCACCGGCGTATCCAGCGCGACGATCACAAGCCGGCGGCGCAATTCCGTCTTGTGATGCATTCGCGCCGTGACCTCTTGCCCGACATAGCACCCCTTGCGGAAATCGACGCCGTTCAACCGCTCGAAATCCAGCTCCAGGATAAAGCTTTCGGCCGGTTGCAGCTCGGCGCCGGATTCGGGCACGCGGGCGGCAATGCGCAGGGCGTCCCAGTCTATCGGATCCCCCTGCGACACGGATGCTCCGTAAAGCCGCCAGCCCAGCGCAGCGTCGCGCGGGTCGGGCAATGCCCCCTCTGGGGCCACGCCCAGGCCACGCGACACCGGCAGGTCAACCGGCGTGATCGCGACCTTCGAGCGGAGCCTGAACATCGAAAGCCTTTGCGCCAGTGCGTCGGCCAGCCCGTCGGCGACATCGATCAAGATGCTGTCGCCTGCGTCGACCAGCAGGAAATCGGCAAACAGTTTGCCCTGCGGCGTCAGCATCGCGCCATAGGCGATCCCGTCGCGGGTCACACGCGCCATGTCCTGCGTCACCTGGCCTTGCAGGAACCGCAGACGATCCTCGCCGCTGACTTGCAAGATCGCGCGGCCCGGCGCGGGCGCGCATCGGGCGTGCGGGTCCAGAACGGGCACCGGCAACTGTTGGGTCATTGTGGCCTCCATCCCAGCCGATATAGGGGTGACAATGGCGTTTGGACAGCCCCCCACCGGTCGGGAATACCGCCGCATTGACGCCCCCGGGTCGCGCGCCTATGGTTCGCAAAAAATGCACATGTGCAGGAGTTTGTGCAATGTCCCTCGCCAATGGCCGCCCCTACCTGGCCACCCCCGGCCCCTCGGTCATGCCCGACCGCGTTCTGAATGCCATGCATCGCGCCGCGCCGAACATCTACGAGGGCGCGCTGATGGAGATGACCGCCAGCCTGTGGCCAGACCTCAAGGCGGTGGCCGGCACGCAGCACAACGCAACGATCTACATTGGTAACGGCCATGCCGCCTGGGAAGCGGCGAATGCCAATGTGTTTCGGCGCGGCGATACTGCCCTGGTGCTGGCAACCGGGCGCTTTGGCCACGGCTGGGCCGAAAACGCACGGCAATTGGGGGTCAAGGTCACGGTGACAGATTTCGGCAACGCCGCGCCGATTGACCTGGCGCGGGTGGAAACCGCGCTGCGCGCCGAACCGAACGCACGCGCCGTGCTGGCGACCCATGTCGACACCGCCAGCAGCGCGCGCAACGATGTCGCCGCGCTGCGCAAGCTGATGGACGATCTGGGGCATCCCGGTCTGTTGATGGTCGATTGCATCGCCTCGCTGGGCTGCGACGAGTTTCACATGGATGCCTGGGGCGTCGATGTCGTGGTCGCCGCAAGTCAGAAAGGGCTGATGACACCGCCGGGCCTGGGGCTGGTGTTCTTTTCCGACAAGGCGCGGCAGGCGGCCAAGAGCTCGGACCTGCGCACCCCTTACTGGGACTGGGAGCCGCGCGCCGACGCGAACCATTTCTACATGCATTTCTACGGCACCGCGCCGACCCACCACCTGTTCGGCCTGCGCGAGGCGCTGACGATGATTCACGAGGAAGGGCTGGAAAACGTCTGGCGGCGTCATGCCCGGCTGGCGGGCGCTGTCTGGGCCGCCGGCGAGGTCTGGGGGCAAGGCGGGGCCTTTGCGCTGAACATCAAGTCCCCGGCCTGCCGCGGTCACGCGGTCACGGCGATGCGCCTGTCGAACGGCGACGGCACCCGGTTGCGGCGGTGGTGTGAGCACGAGGGCGGCGTCACACTGGGCGTCGGGCTGGGAATGGCCGAACCGGGCACCCCGGCCGCCGATGATTTCTTCCGGCTGGCGCATATGGGCCATGTGAACGCGCATATGACGCTGGGTGCGCTGGCGGTGATGGACGCGGGCATGAAGGCCCTGGGCATCCCCCATGGCGCGGGGGCGCTGGAGGCCGCGACGCGGGCGATCAGCCAAGGTTAAAGCCCCCAATCGCCCGAATCGCGCTGGGCTCAGGGCCCTGAACTCAGGGCACAGGGTTCAGGGCACGCGGTCGATCCGGGTGGTCAGGTGGATCAGGCTTTCCGAAGACCGGACCCCCGGCAATCCGCCGACCGCATCCAAGACGGCATCCAGCACGGCCGTGTCATGTGCCACGACCTGCAACAGCAGGTCGAACCGCCCCGAGGTGGTAAAGGCGCGCTCGATTTCCGGCATCGCCCGCAGCCGCGACAGGATCGCCGCCTGGCTGCGCGGCTCGATCGACACCAGAACCGAGGCGCGAATCACCGGGCGCCCCGCATCCTTGCCCAATTTGACCGTATACCCCGCGATCACGCCGCTGGATTCCAGCCGTTCCAGCCGCGACTGCACCGTCGTGCGCGCCACCCGCAGCTTGCGCGCGAGTGTCGCCATGGATTGCCGCGCGTCGGTCTGCAATTGCGCAATCAGGGATCTGTCCAGGTCATCCATGTCATTTTGCCGATTTTTTCGGCATTGTAACGCAATGCCACGTCGAATCCATTCTTTTGACTGGTTGATCTGACATCACTCTGCGCGATCCTTTTTTCCGGGATCCGGTGCAATCCGACCTGAGGAACCCCACGGCAAGAGGGCGCGCGCATGGGCTACGCTGAAACCATCTGGTCCGATCCGGTCGATTTCCTGCGCACGGTGGCCCCCGATCATCCGGTTCTGTTTCTTTCCCCCGCCGCCTTGCAGGCCCAGGCACAGCGGTTTCTGACCGGATTCGCGGGGCTCGTGACCTATGCGGTCAAGGCGAACCCGGACGAATCGGTCATCACCAATCTCGCCGCCGCCGGGATCACCGGGTTCGACGTTGCCTCGCCCGGGGAAATCGCGCTGATCCGCCGCCTCGTGCCCGGCGCCGCGCTGCATTACAACAACCCGGTGCGCACCCGCGACGAAATCGCCTTTGCCGTGGCGCAAGGTGTGACCTCGTACTCGGTGGACGCGCAGAGCGAGCTGGACAAACTGGCGGCTCTGGTTCCCCCCGGCGGCGCCGATGCAAGACCCGTGGAAATCTCGGTGCGATTCAAGCTGCCTGTCGGCGGCGCATCCTATGATTTCGGCGCCAAGTTCGGCGCCGGCGAAACGCTGGCCGCGACCCTGCTGCGTCGCGTGGCCACGCTGGGATTCTCGCCATCGCTGACCTTTCACCCTGGCACGCAATGTGTCGATCCGCAGGCCTGGGTCGCCTATATCCGCGCCGCCGCGCGGATCGCCACGGCTGCGGGCGTAGGGATCACCCGACTGAACGTTGGCGGAGGGTTTCCGTCACACCGCATGCACAGACACGCCCCGTCGATCGAGGCGATCCTGTCGGCGATCAACCTGGCCACCGCCGAGGTCTTTGGGGCCACCGCACCGGCGCTGGTGTGCGAACCCGGCCGCGCGCTGGTGGCCGACAGTTTCGCCCTGTTGGTGCGGGTCAAGGCGGTGCGCGACGGCGACCATGTGTTTCTTAACGACGGTATCTATGGCGCGTTTTCGGAACAGCCACTGGTCGCAGCCACCGACCGCCTGACCGCCTGGTCGCCGCGGGGCGCCGAGCGTCGGGGCACCGCGCGGGCTCGAACCGTGTTTGGCCCGACCTGCGACAGCATCGACCGGTTGCCCGGCGAGATCCCGCTGCCCGGCGACATCGAGGAAGGCGATTATCTGCTCGTGCAGGGCATGGGCGCCTATTCGGCAGTAACCAGCACGCGGTTCAACGGATTCGGCGCGCTGGCGCTGCATCCGGTCCTGGATCTGCGCGCCTGATCGCGCGGCACGCTTAGCCCCCTTGCCCCCGCGATCTGTCGGGCTATCCTGCCCCGGAACAGGCAAGGGGAACGGCAATGCGCGCATTCGGCAAATCGCAAGGCGTCAAACGGCGCGAGGACGTGCGCTTTCTGACGGGGGAAGGCCGCTATGTCGCCGACATCCTGCCCGAAGGCGCGCTGCACGCGGTGTTCCTGCGGGCCTTCGTGGCGCATGCCACGCTAACCAAACTGGGCATCGACGATGCGCTGGAGATGCCCGGCGTCGTCGCCATCCTGACCGCCGACGATCTGAAAGCCGCCGATGTGACCACGCCGATCTGGGCTGTCACCGCGCGCGACCAACGTGGGCGCAAGGGCGCGGCCCCGGCGCGTCCGATCCTGGCCGATGGCGCGATTCGCCATGTTGGCGAACCCCTGGCGCTGATCATCGCCGAAACCCGCGCCCAGGCGCTGGATGCCGCCGAGGCAATCACCGTGGATTATGACGACCTGCCGCCCCACATGGCACTGGAGGTCGGCGGCCCGACAATCCACCCCGAAGCGCCCGAAAACCTGGCCGTGGACTGGATGCTGGGCGACGAAGAGGCGGTGACCGCCGCTTTTGCCCGCGCCGCCCATGTCACCACGTTGACCGTGCGCCAGAACCGGGTTGCCGTGGCCAGCATGGAACCCCGCGCCGCCTTTGCCGAATGGGATGGCACGCAGTTGCACATGTCCTTCAACGGTCAGGGCGTGTGGGGACTCAAGCGCGAACTGGCGCGCACGCTGAACCTCGATCCCGCGAATGTTCGGGTCACGACGCCCGATGTTGGCGGCGGCTTTGGCATGAAATCGATGAACTACCCCGAACATTTCGCCGTGGCGCAGGCCGCGCGCGTGTTGGGCCGCCCGGTCGCCTGGATCTCGGACCGCGCCGAAGCGATGCAGTCGGACAACGCCGCGCGCGACCTGACCAGCACCGCGGAACTGGCCTTCGACGCCGACAACCGGCTGCTGGCCTACCGGGTGAACACCCTGTCGAATCTCGGCGCCTACAACTCGCAATTTGGTCAGCAGATCCAGTCAGAGCTGTTTTCCAAGGTGCTGACCGGGGCCTATGATATCCCCTGCGCGCTGCTCTGCGTGAAAGGGATTTATACCAACACCACCCCGGTCGATGCCTATCGCGGCGCCGGACGCCCCGAGGCGATCACCCTGCTGGAACGCGCGATGGACACCGCCGCGCGTGAATTGGGGGTCTCACCTTTCGATCTGCGCGCTCAGAATTTCATCCGCCCCGCGCAATTTCCCTATACCACCCCCTCGCGCGTTACCTATGACGTGGGCGATTTCGCGCGCGTCCTGAACCGAGCACAGGATCTGGCCGATATCGCCGGATTCGCGCAGCGCAGGGCCGACAGCGCCGCACAGGGCCGGCTGCGCGGTCTGGGCCTGTCTTATTATATCGAATCGATCCTCGGCGAAGACGAAGAGGACGCGGCGATCGAATTCACCGATCAGGGCCGCGTGGCGCTCTATGTCGGCACGCAATCGAACGGGCAAGGTCATGAGACGGTCTATGCGCAGTATCTGGCCGATCTGACCGGCTTGCCGTTCGAGTCCATCGACGTCGTGCAGGGCGACAGCGACCGCATCGCGCGCGGCGGCGGCACCGGCGGCTCGCGCTCTGTCACCGTGCAGACCGCCGCCACCCACGGCACCGCCGAGCAGATGGTCGCGGCGTTCAATGCCTTTCTGGAATCCGAGATCGACGCCGCGCCGTTCTCGTTTGACGACGGCATCTTTTCCGCGCCGGGGTCGAACCGTCGCCTGACCCTGCTTGAAGCGGCCGATCTGGCCCGCGCCCGTGGCCGCACGGATCTGTTGCGCCACCACGCCCGCACAAAGCTTCCGGGCCGCTCGTTCCCCAATGGTGCGCATGTCTGCGAGGTGGAAATCGACCCCGAAACCGGCGCGCTGGTGATGGATCGTTACCTGTGCGTCGATGATCTGGGCACCCTGTTGCACCCGACACTGGCCGAGGGGCAGGTGCATGGCGGTGTAGCACAGGGCTTCGGGCAGGCGGTGGTCGAGGATACGATCTATGACGCCGACGGCCAGCTTCTGACCGGCAGCTTCATGGACTATGCCATGCCACGCGCCAGCGACCTGCCGATGATCGGTTTTGTCAGCGAACCCACGCCGTCGCGCAACAACGCCATCGGCATGAAGGGCTGCGGCGAAGCCGGCACCGTCGGCGCACTGGCCGCGGTCAGCAACGCGGCGCTGGATGCGCTGTGGGACCGGGGCGTGCGCCATATCGACATGCCCCTGACGCCGCAGCGCATCTGGCACTGGCTGAACGAGGCCGCGCAATGACCGGACCGCGCTATACCAGCCTGATCCAGCGCCTTCCGGCCAGCGTTCCCTTCGTCGGCCCCGAAACCCACGAACGCCTGCGCGGTGCCCCCTTCCGGGCGCGACTGGGCGCCAATGAAAACGGCTTTGGCCCGTCGCCCCGCGCCATCGCCGCGATGGAAACCGCCGCCGCCGAACAATGGAAATACGGCGACGCCGAAAGCTTCCACCTGAAAGCCGCGATCGCCCGACGCATGGAGGTCACCCCGGCGCATATTGTCGTCGGCGAAGGGATCGACGGGTTGCTGGGCTATCTCGTGCGGCTGCTGGTGGACCAGGGCGACCCGGTCGTCACCTCGGACGGGGCCTATCCGACCTTCAACTACCATGTCGCCGGCTTCGGCGGCGTGCTGCACAAGGTGCCCTACCTTGACGACCGCGAGAACCCGGAGGCACTCTTCGCCAAGGCGGCCGAGACCGGCGCCAAGCTGGTCTACCTGGCCAATCCCGACAATCCGATGGGCAGCTGGCACCGCGGCGCCGATCTGCTGGCGGCG
Organism: Paracoccaceae bacterium; assembly: GCA_020441345.1. Lineage (GTDB taxonomy): Bacteria > Pseudomonadota > Alphaproteobacteria > Rhodobacterales > Rhodobacteraceae > Pararhodobacter. Next base: position 8,130 of record JAGRMK010000241.1, on the reverse strand, counting down.
ATGGACGCGCTGCCCGAGAGCTGCCTTCTGGTGCTGGACGAGGCCTATGTGGAATGCGCCCCCGAGGGCACCGCGACGCCGACCGCGGCGGACGATCCGCGGCTGATCCGGATGCGGACCTTCTCGAAGGTTCATGGCATGGCTGGGGCGCGGGTCGGCTATGGCCTCGGCGCGCCGGGGCTGATCCGCGCCTTCGACAAGGTGCGCAACCATTTCGGGATGGGCCGCATCGCCCAGGACGGCGCCCTGGCGGCGCTGGCCGATCCCGGCTGGCTGGCCCATGTGAAGGGCGAGATCGTAGCGGCGCGCGAGCGCATCTCCGCCATCGCCCGCGAGAACGGGCTGACGCCCCTGCCCTCGGCGACCAATTTCGTCGCCATCGATTGCGGCGAGGGCGGCGACCTGGCCCGGGCTGTTCTGGCGGGGCTGGTCGCGCAGGGCATCTTCGTGCGCATGCCCTTTGCGGCGCCGCAGGACCGCTGCATCCGGGTCAGCTGCGGCACGCCGGCCGATCTCGATGCCTTCGCCGCGGCCCTGCCAGTGGCGCTGAACCGGGCGCGCGGCTGAGCGGCAGAGGCGCACGCGGCCGGCTGACATTTCCGGCGCCGGCGCTATAATCGGGTCAGCTTTGCGACGGAGAAGTGCGATGAGCGAGCACCGGCTGGCCCGCGCGCCCGACTACACGGTGGCCGCCCTGGTCATGCTGGGAGTGAACCTCGCATGGATCTTTCTGGCGCTCTGGGCCGCCTTCGGTCTGCTCCCGGTGCTGCTGGCGGCGCTGACGATCAACCACGCCATCACCAGGCTGGCACAGGCCCGCGCCGCGCCGGACAGCCGCTAGCCCTGCCCGCCGGCCGGGGAGCGGTCGGCAGACCCGACAGCGCCCGCGCAACCAAAGCGCCGCAAGACACGCAAGCGCATCTTGCCCGCTTCGCCATCGCGCTTGCCATGATCGGCGGTTATCGGGTTGGCTGGGAAAGCTCTTTGGCACCGCCCCGGCAGATCGGGACAATGCCCCGCAATCAGAGGGCGCCATGACATCGCACATTCCCTATCGCGGCTACTGGACGACACCGTTCTGCAAATGGCACGGCGCGCTGGCCCAAGTCCATTCCTTTGAACTGGCCCGGCTGGCGGCCGAGGCGGCTCTGTCGGAGCGCGGCATCGCCAAGGAGCGGATCGAGAGAGATCGGCCGCCATGCCCGAGGCGCCCACCAGGTTGCCCATCAGCAGGAACAGCGGCAACACCACCAGCGCGCCGTTCGAAACGGTGTCGAAGGTCACCTGCCCGAAGACCGCGAGCGCCGGCTGCAAGCCGACCACCGCGGCGAAGCCCAGAAGGCCGACCACCGCCAGCGCATAGCCGACCGGCAGGCCGAGGAACATCAGCGTCAGCGCCGCGGCGATGCCCAGCAGTCCGAGCAGCATTCAGCGACGCCCCGGCGCCAGAGACGAGGGCCGCAGCGCCAGCGCCAGTTGCAACGCGGCCGAGATCACCGCGAGCACCGCCATGGCATAGGCGAAGGGCGCGATGGGCAGGCGCAGCATCGGCGTGCGGTCATTAAAACCGGCGAAGATCGCCGCGGTGGTCCAGAGCTTGACCGCCATCACCGCCAGCACCCCGGCGCCGACCAGCGCGAAGATCCGGTGCAGCGGCGGGGGCATCAGCGCGGTCAGCAGGTCGACCCGGATGTGATCCTCGCGCGCGGTAACCAGCGGCAGGCCGGCGAAGACCATTATCCCGATCAGGATCGAATTGAGGTCGTCGGCGCCCTTGAGCGGCGACAGGAACAGGTAGCGCCCGACGACATCGATGACCACGACGGTCATCGACGCCGTCAGGGCAATCGCCAGGATCCAGCCGAGCGCGCGCTCAAGATGCGCCATCGGCCTCAGTTCGTGGCACTCCTGTCGGCCTTCTCGCGCAGCGCGTCATAGGCCGCGCGGGCGTCCACGCCATGCCCCTCGGCCCCGGCGAGCACCTTCTCGCGGATCGGCTCAAGCCTGGCCTGAAGCGCGTCGAGGAACGCCTGATCGGGCTCGTGGATCTGCAGCCCCTGCGCGGTCAGCTTGTCGAGGGCCACCGCATTGCGCGCATCCATCGCCCGGCCCGCGGTCTCCGAGAAGACGCGGCCAGACAGGCTTTCGATGGCGGCGCGGTCCTCTTCGGACAGGGCGTTCCACTTGGCCTCGTTCATGGCGATGTAGAACATGCCGTTGATGAACCCGCCCGGAACCACGACCACGTGCGGCACCAGCTCGGCGATCGAGAAGTCGATCACCGCGTCATAGAAATTGCCGCCGCCGCCGATCAACCCGGTCGAGAGCATCTCGTAGAAGGCCGGGGCCGGCCCGAAGACCGGCGCGGCGCCAAGGGCGAGGTCGTGCATATCGATGCATCGCTGATCCGGGCCGATGTCAGCTGGGAGAGGCGTTCTGATGGCGGATACAGAACGCCTGACCCGCGACCTGCGCGGCAAGTGGTATCGTGGCTACGGGGTGGCACCTTGCCCCGTGTGCCAAACTGAACGCCGCAAAGGGCAGAACGCCCTGACCCTGGCCGATGGCGAGGGCGGGCGGCTCTTGCTGAATTGCAAGAAATACGGCTGCGCGTTTCGCGACATTCTGGCGGCGGCGGGCATCGCCCCGGGCAGCTATCTGCCCCCGGACCCGGCGACCATCGCCCGGCGCAACGCGGAACAGCGCGAGGACGAGAAAAAGCGCGCCGCGCAGGCACACCGGCTCTGGCAGGAGGCGCAGCCGATCACCGGCACCTTGGCCGAACGGCCATCGCGGAACAGATCGCGCTCAGCCTCGCGGCGGGACCGGATGGCGGCGGGCTTGAGCCAGCCCATGAACGCCGCCGCGGCCGCCGCGCGGTTCCCCGCGTTCAGGTGCCGCGTCAGCGCGGCCTTGGCGATGCCGCCGGTGTTGTAGTGGAAGGACACCAGCGCAGCGAAGTTGTGGGGTTCCAGCGGCACCTTCACGGCGCGCAGGACCTCGGCCTCATAGATGGCGAGGTCGGTGCGGAAGAGCCGGAACGCCTCGCGGATCCCGGCATCGAGATCGGCGGGCAGCCGAGCGGGTCGGCCGTGGAATAGTGCAGAACCACCGGGATCACCGCTGCCTTCAGACTGGCGGCCCCCTCGACGGGCAGGTCAACCGCGCGCGGCGCCTCCGCCTCGACCCAGTCGCAGAGACCGCCCAACGTGCGGTCGGCGGCAATCGCGGCGCCGATGGTGGCGCAGAGCGTGTCGAAGGCGGTGTCGCGCGCGGCGCCCTGCACGACCGCCTCGATCTCGGCTCGGTGCTGGTAGTGGTAGCGCAGAGGCGACAACGTCAACTCGGGCTCCCCCGGTTCGCCATCGCGCAGAATCAGGAGGCCAGCGGCAGGCACGCGCTCGGGCAGAACTTCGACGCGCAGGGCGGTGGCAGGCAGCGCTGAGAGCCGCGCATGCAGCGCGGCGAGGGTGTTTTCGCGGGGGGGGGTGGGCAATGATCTTGAACCTTTGACTGGCTTGGACGGTCAAAGAGTGAAGTCGGCTTTCCCGATCAACGCCCAGCGAGGCGCATCCAGACGGTGCGGCGCGCCTCGACCGGCGTGCCGTTCACGACCGAGTCGATCTGCATGATCCCGTAGAGCGTCGACCAGTCCACCGCCATCATCCGGTAGGTGAACTCCATCGCCACCTCGTCGACGACGGCAGTCGACGTGCCGATCAGCCGTGGCAATTCGAGTTGGGAACACCCCGCGACCAGCGCCACGTCCTCGGGGGACAGCAACGGCTCGGGTATTTCGGGGTTGTCGATCTCCACAGTCCAGCGCGGCTCGTCGGCCAGACGCAGCACGAGCGGTGCCTGCGCTTCGGGATGGGTGGCTTGCAGCGTGTCGCCCAGCTGGAAGATCGTGATCGTCTCGACCTCGCCATCCCCGGGAAAGGGCAGGACCATGCCGTTGAACAGGGCATAACCGGCCTGATGTTCGATCAGCCATTCGCCGGTGAAGACCTCCTGTATCTGCGCCCAGTCGGATGCACTGGAGGTGCCGCAAACCGCGGGTTCCTCGGCAAGAGCCTGAGTTGCAAGGGCAAGACCCATCGTCAACAGCATGCGTTTCATCTTGTATTACCTTTTTTGCCGTTCGCTGGTGTCATCTTTCGATGAAGAACGGCGAGTCGAACGCGCCCTCGATCGGGCGGCAGTTGTCAGGGTCGGCCTCGGCGCCAAGGCCGTCGGCGAAGCACAGAACCCCGCGGAACGTGCCGGCGGCATGGCCTTTGTCGCCGTCGATGGCCAGGGTCGTGAACGTCACCTCCATGGGCTCCGGCGCGCCTTCGGACAGCCAGAACTGCGTCCACCCCTCGGGGGCGTAGGTCACATTGGTCGATACCGGGTCCGTGTCCGGTCCCGGCGCATGGGTCATGAAATCGGCCTCGACCACGAAATTGCCGTCCCCCGTCATCAGGCTGAAGGACGCGAAGTTGCCGATGGTCAGGATCATGAAGGCCGTGGGGGACACCTGGTCGCCATCCGTCACGATGACCGTCGGCCGTTCGAAGGTCTCGTCGGCGAAGGTGGCGGTGATGGTGCCGATCTCCTCGACCTCCCACGCGAGGGCCGGGACGGCGAGCGCCGGCAGGGCAAGCGCCGCAAGTGGCAGGATCCGTGTTGAAAGCGATCTCATGGGGTGTCCTCGTCAGCTACATTTCGGGGTGGTCAGCCGGAACGCGCCGGCATCGGTCAGTTCTGCCCGACCCTCGGACATCAGGGCCTCGCCGATGGCGCGGAAGTCATCGTCGCTCAACCCGAGACCGTCGAGAATCTCGTTGATGTTCGAACGGTCGACGATACAGCCGGCAGCCTCGATCGCGGCAACCGTGCGCTCCGTCTGCGTGCCGGCGGCCGCCGTGCATCCGGGCGTGGTCAGCCGGAACACCCCCATTTGCGACACATCCGCCAAGCCCTCGGCGACAAGCTCTTCGCCGATCACCCGGAACGCCTCGTCGCTCAGCCCGAGGCCGTCGAGAACCTCGTTGACGTTCGAGCCGTCGACTGTGCAGCCGGCGGCCTCGATCGCGGCCACGGTGCGTTCTCTCGGGGTTCCGGCATGGGCGGCGGTGACGGTGCCGGCGATGCAGGCTGCGAACAGAAGGGACGCGTTTTTCATTGTCGGTGTCTCCTTTGAGGATGGTTGGCCTTCGGAAGGCGATACTTCGGCGGCAGCTCTCACGGATCGCTCCACGCCATCGGCATCGACAGGAACAGAGCCATCAGATCGGCCTGGCGGCGCGTGCCGGTCTTGTCGAAGATGTTGCGCAAGTGGAACGCGACGGTGTTGGACGACACGCCCAGCCGCGCCGCGATCAGGTCGCGCCGCAAACCTTCCGCCACAAGTCGGGCGACGCTAGCCTCGGTCGGGGTCAGGTCGAATAGCTGCCGTAGCGTGTCGACATCAAGCGCCCCCTGGCGTTCGGGATCGCTGAGCGTGAGCATGGCGGCGGCGGCGTCACGCGCCGGGCATGACCCCAGCGGCCGCCCCAGAACCATGACGCGGCGCGCACCGGCACCCAGCCACAGCGCGGCACCAGTCCCCGCCCCCGATGTGATCCCGGCGATCAGCGCCGTCAGTCTGCGGCCGTCCTCGCCCCTGGCGGTCAAGCGGGACCCGATGCCGATGCCGGCACCCTTCGCAAGATCTTGCGCCAAGCGATTGGCATGCAGCACGCCGCCATCGCTATCCAGAAGCACCACCCCGATCATCAGGCGGTCCAGCGCGGCCGTTCCCGCACCGGGGCCTTGGGCAGCCCGCAAGCGGGCCACCTGATCCAGACGCGCCGAGATGATCGCCCGCAGAAGATCGTAGTCGATCGGCTTGGTCAGGTAATCGTCCGCACCGGCCTTTCGCCCTTCGATCATCTGTTCGCGCGAGGATAGAGCGGTCAGGAACACGAACGGAATGTCGTTCAGATCCGGCCGGGCCTTGCGCAGATGCGCAAGCAGGGCATGGCCATCCATTTCCGGCATCACGATATCGCAAAGGATGAGGTCAGGTCGTCGGCTATCCAGCCTATCGAGCGCGTCCCGCGCATTGCCCGTGGCGATGATGCCATAGCCCGCCTCGGCCAGTTCGGCGGCGATATCGTCGCGCAGCGAGGGCTCGTCCTCGATGCACAGGATCAGCGGGGGCGTCATGCCGCAACCTTGCCCGGCAGGGTCAGCCGCGCGACCAGCCCGCCGCCCGTGCGCGGTTTCAGCGTCAGGTCGCCGCCCTGAAGGCGAGCCAGATGACGCGCCAGCGGCAGCCCGAGCCCCGAGCCCGGCAGATCCCTGTGCCGCGCACCGCGGGCGAAATCGTCGAAGGCACAGGCCAGTTCCTCGGGCGTCATCCCCGGTCCCTGGTCGCACACATCGCAAATGGCCATGTCGCCGCTGTGCATCGGCCGCACGTCGATTTCGCTTTCCGGCGGGGAGTAGAGCAAGGCATTGCCCAGCAGATTCGTCAGGATTTCGCCGGTGAGGACGGGATCGCAAATTGCGGTGACTGGACGATTGCCGGTGAGTAGGCGCACCCGGCCGGATTCGTGATGGCAGCCCGCCGCATGCAGGTCGTCAATTGCGGCGGCGGCGATCCTGTCCAGATCGTGACAGGCCAGTTCGGGCGCGACAGCGCCCCGATCGACCCGTGCCATCAGAAGCGCGGTGTCGGTCAGCCGCACAAGACGCGCCACGGCTTCGCGCGAGACATCCGCTTTCTTGCGGATCACCTCGGGTGTTGGCGGCCCTCCCGGCTTGGTCAGTCGGTGCATCGCGCTGTCGATCACTGCCAGCGGCGTGCGTATCTGATGCGCCATCAGGTCGGCGAAGCGGCGATAGCCTTCGGAGGCCGCGCGTTCACGATCAAGATCGTCTTGAAGACGCACGGTTCGCGCCAGCCGCCTTTCCCGGTCGACAAGCAACAATGAAAGGATGCCACCAGAGAGCAGCGCGCCAAGGACCGCGCCGAGGGCGAGCAGATGCAGCTGGCGCAACTGGTCCAGCCGTTCGGCTTGAAGCTGCCATTCCCGTGCCATCACGCGGCTCGCCTTGCCGCGCAGCGCAGTCGAGAGCGCAGTGGCATGCGCCGCGAGCGCCGCCCGGTCGCCGCCCTCAGCCGGATCGAGCGCAAGCAGGCTGGCGCGCCAGCCCATCAATCCCTCGGCCAGCCCGGCATCGCGGAGGAACCGCCATTGCGGGCCGTCGCGCAGGAGATTCAGACGCGAGACCAGCAGATCGAAGCGGCGTTGCACCTCGTCCTCCGGCGCACCGGCCGACATCGCTGCAGCCAGGCTCAGCGCCTCGATCTGGGTCTGCCCGAAAATCCAGGTCATGTTCTCGGTCGCGGAGATCTGCATCTGGCGTTCAACACGGACGATATTGAAGGCCGCAATGACCAGCAGTCCCAGGCAAAGGACGATCAGCGCGCCCAACCCGACGTAGCGCGAGGTCACGCCTGGCCGGATCATTGCACATGCAGCGCGCTGAGCTGCCAGACCCAACGCATGTCATAGCGCATGTCGGCAAGAACGCGGTGATCGTCGCGCGGATAAACGATCCAGACCGGTCCCTTGTCGCGCGGCGTCAGGGCAATTCCGTCCATGTAAATTGCGGCGATCACGTCGAAATCGTGGAAATCTGCCATCGGGATGTCGATGACGTAGTCGTTGAGAGCCTGCGCGGTCACGGTCTCGCCCCGCGCGCCGGCCAATGCCAGGATATCCCGCATCAGGACCCCCCTGAAAAGCGGGCGCCCATCTGTGACGGTCGTCGAGGTCTCGATCTCATGCCACTCGAGGGCATCGAGATCGGCGCGCGATATTTCTACCTGCCCGCCCGACACCGCACCGGTCAGCGTCAACAGCGGGGTTTCCGCAATCGCTTGCAGTGCGGCAAGAACGATCATCACCATCGCGAGAAGGCATGAACGGAAGCGATGCATAAGCGTCATGAGAACCAAGCGAATGTTGAAGTCTGAGAGGATGTTAGCACATATATTTTCGGCGTCCCCCATTCAAACGGATGGGGCGCGGAGTTGCGCGAGAGCATACCTTCTGACTCAGCAAGGAGAACGATACATGCTGATTCAATCCCTAA
>JAGRMK010000240.1 GCA_020441345.1 Paracoccaceae bacterium | reverse complement strand
GTTGAGTGTAAACTGATCCATCTGTCCCCTGGTCCCTTATTGCTCGTCGACGCCGAATTCGCGGTCGATCTTGTTCATGCGCGCGGCATAAAAGAAGATCAGGACCAGGAACGTCAGGATCGAACCCTGCTGGGCGAACCAGTAGCCAAGATCCGAGCCCCCAACGGAAATACCCGCAACGAGCGGGCGAAGAATGATGCCGAAGCCGAACGAGACAAGGGCCCAGATCACGAGGCAGATCGTGATGAGCCGGATGTTCGCTGACCAGTAGGCGCTGGCCGATTTGTCAGACATGGTAGTCCTCCCGGTTTTCCTCCTGCCGGCACCCCCTCGTGGGATGCCCGCCTTTCGTGGTCCCGAATGGCCCCGGCTTGCGGACGGGGCCACGCGGTCAGGCTGTCACCTGTGTGACGATCTCCCCCAGAGCCCCGGCGATCGCATCGATGGCGGACATGCCATCGACCGTGCGCAGAACTCCGCGGGCCTCGTAATAGGCGATCAGCGGTGCCGTAGACGCGTGGTAGGCTGTCAGCCTGGCGCCCACTGTCTCGGCATTGTCGTCGGCCCGGCGATTGAACGTCGTGCCGCCGCATTTGTCGCAGGTCCCGGCCGTGACCGGCTGCTTGAACTCGTCGTGATACCCTTCGCCGCAGTCGGCGCAGGTGTAGCGCCCCGAAACACGGGCAACCATCGCCGCGTCATCGACTTCGATCGATATGGCAGCGTCGATCTTCTGGCCCTGTGCAGCCAGCAGATCATCCAGGGCCTCGGCCTGTCCCGGTGTGCGCGGAAACCCGTCCAGGATCACACCCTTGGCGGTGTCGGGCTCGGCCATGCGGTCCTTGAGGATCGCCAGAACGATCCCGTCCGATACCAGGTCGCCCGCCTCCATCACCGCCTTCGCGGCGCGACCGGCCTCGGTGCCCGCCGCGACCGCGGCGCGCAACAGGTCGCCGGTGGACAGCTGGACCAAGCCGAAGCGCTCTTCCAGCATCCGGGCCTGCGTGCCCTTGCCGGCCCCCGGAGGGCCGAGCAGGATCAGGATCGCGGGACGGGTGATCGTCTCAGACATGCGCTCTGCCCCCCGATTAGCCACGGTTCATCCGGTTCTCGATCAGCTCATCGACCACCGACGGGTCGGCCAGCGTCGAGGTATCGCCCAGCGCGCCGAAATCGTTCTCGGCAATCTTGCGCAGGATACGGCGCATGATCTTGCCCGAGCGGGTTTTCGGCAGGCCCGGCGCCCACTGGATCAGGTCCGGCGAGGCGATCGGGCCGATTTCCGTGCGCACCCACTTGACCAGTTCCTTGCGCAGATCCTCTGACGGCTCGATGCCGTTCATCAGGGTGACATAGGCGTAGATGCCCTGCCCCTTGACCGGGTGCGGATACCCGACGACCGCGGCCTCTGCGACCTTTTCATGCGCAACCAGGGCGCTTTCCACCTCGGCGGTGCCCATGCGGTGCCCCGACACGTTGATCACGTCATCAACCCGCCCGGTGATCCAGTAATCACCATCCGCGTCGCGGCGGCAGCCGTCACCGGTGAAATAGTAGCCTTTGTACTGGGTGAAATACGCCTCTTCGAAGCGCTCGTGGTCCCCCCACAGGGTGCGCATCTGGCCCGGCCAACTGTCGGTGATGCACAACACGCCATCGGTCTCGATGTCGGTCTTCACCTCGGCGGTGGCGGGATCCAGAATGATCGGCTTCACGCCGAAGAAGGGTTTGGTGGCCGAGCCGGGTTTCGTCGCGATCGCGCCCGGCAGCGGGGTCAGCATATGCCCGCCGGTCTCGGTTTGCCAGAAAGTGTCGACGATCGGGCATTTGCCCT
>JAGRMK010000239.1:5548-5833 GCA_020441345.1 Paracoccaceae bacterium | reverse complement strand
CCGGCGGCACCTGGCACATCGCCGGGCGACCCTATGTCAGTTGGGCCAGCTTCGCCACGCAGATTTTCGCCGAGGCCGGGCGCAAGGTGACAGTGAACGCAATTCCCACAACCGATTATCCAACCCCCGCACGCCGGCCGCAGAATTCGCGGCTGGACTGCACCACTCTCGCGCGCGACTTTGGCCTTGTCCAGCCTGACTGGAAAGCGGCTCTGTGCGCCGATGTCCGGAGACTGACACAATGACCCAAGTCACGGGGGCCCAACGCAAGGGCATCATTCTGGC
>JAGRMK010000239.1:0-5476 GCA_020441345.1 Paracoccaceae bacterium | reverse complement strand
CGATGATCTATTATCCGCTGTCGGTTCTGATGCTGGCCGGGGTGCGCGAAATCGCGATCATCACCACGCCCCACGACCAGGACCAGTTCCGCCGCGTGCTGGGCGACGGCGCGCAATGGGGCCTCAGGTTTACCTATATCGTGCAGCCCTCGCCCGACGGGCTGGCGCAGGCCTTTGTCCTTGCCGAGGACTTTCTGGCCGGGGCTCCGTCGGTCATGGTGCTGGGCGACAACATCTTTTTTGGCCACGGCCTGCCCGAGCTGCTGGCCGATGCCAACGCGCGCACGGTCGGGGGCACGGTGTTCGGCTACCGGGTGGCCGACCCGGAACGCTATGGCGTGGCGGCGTTCGACGCCACGGGTCAAGTGACCGAGATCGTCGAGAAACCGGCAAATCCGCCGTCGCATTTCGCGGTGACAGGGCTTTATTTCGTGGATGGCACGGCCCCCGAGCGCGCGCGCGCGATCAAGCCGTCGCCTCGCGGCGAAGTCGAGATCGTGGATCTGTTGCAAAGCTATCTCAACGAGGGGGCGCTGGACATCAAGCGCATGGGGCGAGGCTATGCCTGGCTCGATACCGGGACGCATGGCAGTCTTCTGGATGCGGGCAATTTCGTGCGCACCTTGCAAAGCCGGCAAGGGTTGCAGACTGGCTGCCCCGAGGAAATCGCCTTTCGCCAGGGGTGGATCGGTGCCGATGACCTGGTTCGCATGGCCGCTCCGCTCAAGAAAAGTGCCTATGGCGAGCATCTTCTGTCGCTGGCAAGCGAACGCACGGATGCGTTCCACTAACTGGCCGGTTTCCCCGCGACATACCGTGCCGAGCCCAAGTGCGGGCTTGTGATCCGGTGATCGCTTGGCCACACTCGCTCCAACGCAAGGGAGAGAGTGATGAAAGCAGCCGTATGCCGCGCCTTTGGCCAGCCCCTGACCATTGAAGAGGTGGTGCTGCGCCCGCCAGGACCGGGCGAGGTCCGGGTCTCGGTGGGGGCGGTGGCGATCTGTCATTCCGACCTGGGGTATCTGGACGGGATCTGGCACAGCCAGTTGCCTGCGGTTTATGGCCACGAAGCGGCCGGGCGGATCACGGCCCTTGGCGATGGGGTGCGGGGCCTTGCCATCGGTGACGCCGTGGTGGTGACGATGATCCGCGCCTGCGGCCAGTGCCGCCCCTGCGTTCTGGGCAAACCGTTCCTGTGCACCGCGCGCCATGACCGGCTGAGCGGGGTCTTGACCGAACCCGATGGCGGCGTGATCGAACAGGGGCTGGATACCGGCGCCTTTGCCGAGGCGGTAACGGTCCACGCGAGCCAGGTCGCCCGCGTGCCCGACGATCTGCCGATGGAATTGGGCGCGCTGCTGGCCTGCGGGGTGATCACCGGCACCGGTGCCGCGATCAACACCGCGCAGGTCGAGCCCGGATCACACTGTGTGATCATCGGTGCGGGCGGGGTGGGGTTGAACGCCATCCAGGGCGCGCGTCTGGCCGGGGCGAGCCGGATCATCGCCATCGATCTTGCCGAGGAAAAGCTGGCGGCGGCGCGCGAGTTCGGCGCGACGGACGTGCTGCAAGCCGACATGAAGGGGCTGCGCCGCGCGGTCATGGCGCTGACCGACGGGCAGGGGGCAGATTATGTCTTTGTCACCGTCGGCGTGATTTCCGCCTATCAGGGGGCGCCCGCGCTGGCCGCCAAGGGGGGCACGGTGGTGATGGTCGGCATGCCGCCCTCGGGCGCGCGGATGGAGGTCGAGCCGGTGATCGTCGCGGCCACCGCGCAAACCCTCAAGGGCAGCTTCATGGGGGGCACCGTGGTGCAACGCGACATTCCTTATCTCGTGGATCTCTGGCGGCAGGGGCGGTTGAAACTGGAAGACCTGATCACCGCGCGCTACGCTTTCGACGACATCAACCAGGCGATTGCGGACGCCCGCGGCGGCGCGGTGCGGCGCAACGTCATCATCATGGACGCCGTGCAATGAAGCTGAAGGATCTCGAGGTTTTCGTCATCGGCACGCCGCCGCCCGGCTGGGGCGGGCGCTATTGGCTGATCGTCAGGCTGACCACCGACAACGGGATCATCGGCTATGGCGAGGTCTATGCGGCCTCGGTCGGGCCAAAGGCGATGGTCGCGGTGATCGAGGATGTGTTCGAACGCCACATGCAGGGCGAGAACCCGGAGAACATCGAACTGATGTTCCGCAGAGCCTATTCGGCAGGCTTTACCCAGCGCCCTGACCTGACGGTGATGGGCGCGTTTTCGGGGCTGGAGATCGCCTGCTGGGATATCCTGGGCAAGGCGCATGACCGGCCGGTCTATGCGTTGCTGGGCGGCAAGATGAACGACCGGGTGCGCGCCTATACCTATCTGTATCCGATGGCGCATCACGATGCCTCGGCCTTCTGGTCCTCGCCCGAGATGCAGGCCGAATCCGCCATCGAGGCTGTCGAGCAGGGGTTTACGGCGATCAAGTTCGACCCGGCCGGCCCCTATACGATCCGGGGTGGGCACCAGCCGGCTTTGTCTGACATCGAATTGAGCCTGCGCATGTGCAAGGCGCTGCGCGAGGCGGTGGGCACTCGCGCGGATCTTCTGTTTGGCACGCATGGGCAGTTCACGCCCTCGGGTGCGATCCGGCTGGGGCAGGCGCTGGAACCCTATAGCCCGCTCTGGTTCGAAGAGCCGATCCCGCCCGACAACATTCTGGATTTCGCACAGGTGGCGCAAGCGGTGCGCATTCCTCTGGCGACGGGCGAGCGGATGACCACCAAGGCCGAGTTTGGCATGCTGTTGCGCGCGGGCGGGGCGTCGATCCTGCAACCGGCGCTGGGACGGTCGGGCGGGATCCTGGAAACCAAGAAGATCGCCGGCATGGCAGAGGCGTTCGGCGCCCAGGTCGCGCCCCATCTCTATGCGGGGCCGGTCGAATGGGCGGCGAACATCCAGTTGGCCGTGACCCTGCCCAACCTGTTACTGGTCGAAAGCATCCAGTTGGGCGGTTCTTTCCATCGTCCCCTGATCGGCGATACGCTCAAGGTCGAAGACGGCTATATCGCCGCGCCCTCCGCGCCGGGGCTTGGCATCCGCTTTGACGAAGATCTCGCCCGAGCGCATCCTTACGACGACACGATGCTGCATCTGCAAATGCAGGAAGCGCCGTGCAGTTATGGCAGCGCAAACGCCTTTCGGGGCGGTGCGGTGCGCGACTAGGGTGGTAAGCCCGGCAAGTTGGGGCTGTTGCGTGCGGGTGTTTTCCCCGCGCAACGGCGTCGCGCGAAGAAAACTGAGCCTTTGCATAACTTCACGTTACGTAGAACGTTGCGAGAAGTGGGTTGAATTTCGTCCGGTGTCGGGATTGGATGGGGCAGGTCGCTTTCTGATTGGCGTGAGCTTGCCTCTCCGCGCGCTATGGCCATGACGGAAACGAAACAACACGGGCCGCGACGTCCGGGAAAACAAGACTGAACTTGATAGGGAGAAGACCAAATGAAGGATTTCCACCACGGTGCGACGGATGTCCATCCGGCCGCTGAAATGTATGCGCGCGAATGCGCCGAAGGAAAACTGAGCCGGCGCGAGTTCCTGACCCGCGCGACTGCACTGGGTCTGGCTGTCCCGACCGCCTATGGGCTGTTGGGTCTTTCGGCCCCCGCCAAGGCGGACTCGCATGGCATGACGCCGGTCATGGGCGGTTCGCTGCGGATGCAGATGTCCGTCAAAGCGCAGCGCGATCCGCGCACCTGGGACTGGTCGGAACTGGCCAATGCCTGCCGCGGCTGGCTTGAGTATCTGGTCGACTACCAGCGCGACGGCTCGCTGACTCCGGTTCTGCTGGAAGGGTGGTCGGTCAATGAGGACGCGACGATCTACACGCTCAACGTGCGTCAGGGTGTGACCTGGAACAACGGCGACATGTTCAACGCCGACAACGTGATCGACGCGATCACCCGTTGGTGCGACGAGTCGGTCGAGGGCAATTCGATGGCGACCCGCATGGGCGGTCTGGTCGAGAACGGCGCGGTGCGCGAAGGCGGGCTCGAGCGCGTTGACGACTACACCGTGCGCGTTCACCTGCCGGCGCCCGATATCGCGCTGATCGTCGGCATGGCCGATTATCCGGCAGCGGTCGTGCACCCCTCGTTCAGCTCTGGCGACCCGGTCGCCGAGCCGATCGGCACCGGCCCCTATCGCCCGGTCAGCTACGATCCCGGCATCGGCGCCGTGGTCGAACGCAACCCCGACCATACCTGGTGGAACGAAGGCAACGGCGCCTATCTGGACCGGATCGAATTTGTCGACCTTGGCACCGATCCGGCCGCCTGGATCGCGGCCGCCGAAGCTGGAGAAATCGACCTGAACTATCAGGCGCAGGGCGATATCATCGACATCTTCGATGCCATCGGCATGCCCCGCTCCGAGGCGATCACCGCGGCGACGATCTGCGTGCGCTTCAACCAGGACAGCGAGCCCTATGGCAATCGCGATGTCCGGCGCGCGTTGCAAAAGGCGGTGAACAACGCGATCGTTCTGGAACTCGGGTATAACGACCTGGGCGAAGTGGCCGAGAACCATCACGTCTGCCCGATCCACCCCGAGTACGCGCAACTGGCGCCGCTGGTCGTCGATCCGGCCGCCGCGATGGCCGAACTGACCGCCGCGGGACATGCCGGGACCGAGTTCGAACTGATCTCGATCGACGAACCGTGGCAGGCCGAAACCTGTGATGCCGTCGCCGCGATGATGCGCGACGCGGGCATCAACATCACCCGCACGATCCTGCCCTCGGCAACCTTCTGGAACGACTGGGCCAAGTATCCGTTCTCGGCGACCGAATGGAACATGCGCCCGCTGGGCGTTCAGGTTCTGAACCTGGCTTACCGCTCGGGCGTTCCGTGGAACGAGACCGCATTCGCCAACGCCGAGTTCGACGCGCTTCTGGACCAGGCAAACGGCCTTGCCGATGCCGATGCGCGCCGCGAAGTGATGGCGCAGATCCAGACCATCATGCAGGAAGAAGGCGTGGTCATTCAGCCCTACTGGCGGTCTTTGTTCCGCAACGCGGCGCCAAACGTGCATGGGGCAGAAATGCACCCGACCTTCGTTGTGGATTATGTCCACTACTGGAAGTCGTAAAAGGTCAGATCCGGGGCGCATCACCATGCGCCCCGGTTCACTTTTGACTTAGCCTCTGAAACGGCCCTTTCACACGCTGGTGAAAGGCCCGGTGTTTTGCGCTCTTGAGCCCCCAGTGACAGGAGAGGCCATGCTGTTGTTCCTGCTTCGGCGCGTCGGTCTGATGATCATCACCGCGCTGTGTCTGACCCTCGTGGTCTTCTACCTCACCAACCTGCCGGCGAAACTCGAAACCCTGGCCAAGACCCAGGCAGGCAGCCGCATGACCGATGCCGAGGTCGATCGCTGGCTCGACCGCAACGGCTACGGATCGCCGCTGATGGTGCGCTATGGCGAATGGCTGGG
>JAGRMK010000238.1 GCA_020441345.1 Paracoccaceae bacterium | reverse complement strand
GCGTTGGGCATGTCCTTGGCGGTCAGCGTGGTGCCTTCCAGCGGGTCCAGCGCGATATCCACCGCCGGGCCGTTGCCGGTGCCGACTTCTTCGCCGATGAACAACATCGGTGCCTCGTCGCGCTCGCCTTCGCCGATGACCACGACCCCGGCGATGTCCAGCAGGTTCAACTGATCGCGCATCGCGTTGACTGCGGCCTGATCGGCGGCTTTCTCGTCACCGCGACCGACCCACTCAGCCGAGGCCAGCGCCGCCGCCTCGGAAACGCGGGCGAGCCCGAGTGAGAGCATGCGGTCGTGGAACATGGGGGAATCGGACATGATGTTTCCTAAATCTGTTGGCACCCCTTGCTTAGCCTGCCCGGCTTGCGCAGACAACGACGGTGCCGCTAACGGTGCGGATCAATGCGCGCGCGTCGTGAAACGCCCGGTGCGAACCAGCATCTGCAGTAGAATGGCGACCATCAGCCCGTTCAGCAGATGCCAGCCGAAATGCGTGCCCAGAGGGAACGCGGCGCAGATATCGCGGTCCAGCGTGCGCAGGCCCAGAGACACCAGAAACGTCACCGTGGCCGCCGCGATCCAGGGCGCACCGGGGTGACGCCGCCAGAACGACACCGCGGTGAACACCAGCAGCGCGATCACCGCCGGCGCGTATTGGCCCGACCCGTTCAGCGGATCGGGGGTGGCGGTCGCGGCGTCCGCGCCTTCGCCGCTGGCCAGCAGCCAGACGGTCAGCCCGGCCGCCACGATCACGATCCCGGCGACCCGCATCACCCGCGCCACTGGCATGCCGCCGATGAAATGCATCGCCGCCAGCACGAACAGCGCGACGAAGCTCCAGATCGGGATCGTGTCGGCCAGTTCCGACCAGCGGTTCGCATAGGTGTGGAACAGGAACGAGCCGATGCCGATCAGCGCCGCCATGACGATCAGCACCCAGACCATCGGCGAGCCGACGCCGCGCGCCCGCGCCGTCGCGCCACCCCAGAGCGCGGCAACCAGAAACGAGGCATTCGACAGCGCGTTGACCGGTTCGGCCCAGAAAGCGGCGGATGTGCGTTCGCAATAGATATCGACGGCTTGTCCCCAGTCCAATTTCTCACACCTCTTCGATGCGCAACGCCATCGGCTGGCCGACGACGACACCGCTTTCGCCGAACCGGGCCAGAGCCAGCGCAATGTCATCGGACGTTGCCTTGTGGGTGACGATCAACACCGGGGCGTGGGCATCGTCGTGCGAATACTGCCGCATCCGGTCGATCGACACGCCCGCGTCGCCAAGGATCGTTGCGATCTTGGCCAGCGCGCCGGGCTTGTCCAGCAGCGTCATGCGCAGATACCACGAGGCGCCGGTGCCGACGACGGCGGCGGGGGCCTCGGTCAGGGTGTCGGCGGGCTGGCCGAAGGTCGGCAACCGCAATCCCCGCGCGATGTCCATCACGTCGCCCATCACCGCGCTGGCCGTCGGGCCTTCGCCCGCGCCCGCGCCGCGCAGCACGATCTGGCCGACCGAATCGCCTTCGACCACAACCATGTTGGTGCCGCCCTGCAACTGGCCCAGCGGATGGGTTTCGGGCACCAGGCAGGGCGTCATGCGCTGTTCCAGCCCGCGCCCGGTCATCTGTGCCACACCCAGAAGCTTGATCGAATAGCCCATGTCGCGCGCCAGCTTGATATCGTCGATGGAAATCGCGCCGATCCCCTGCAACACCACCGCATCGAAATCGACCGCCGTTCCAAAGGCGATCGCACTCAGCAGGCTCAACTTGTGGCCCGCATCGATGCCGCCGACATCGAGGTTCGGGTCTGCCTCCAGATAGCCCAGCTTGCGGGCCTCTTCGAACACCACGTCGTACGGCAGGCCCGCGCTTTCCATCCGCGTCAGGATGTAATTGCAGGTGCCGTTCATCACCCCCATCACGCGCTTGACCCGGTTGCCCGCCAGCCCCTCGACCATCGACTTGATCACCGGAATGCCGCCCGCCACTGCCGCCTCGAAGCGCAGCGTGCGACCGTTCGTTTCGGCCAGCCGCGCCAGCGCGTTGCCATGCCGGGCCAGCAGCGCCTTGTTGGCGGTAACGACATCCTTTCCATGGGTCAGCGCGGTTTCGACCAGCGCCTTGGCCGCGCCGTTCTCGCCGCCCATCAACTCGATCACGACATCCACGTCGTCGCGCCGTGCCAGGGCGACAGGATCGTCTTCCCAGGCGTAGGGGGCGATGTCGATGCCGCGATCCTTGGTGCGCGAGGTGGCGCAAACCGCCGAGATCGTGATCGGGCGCCCGGCGCGCAGGGCCAGCAGATCGGCGTGTTGCGCGACGATCTTGACCACGCCGACACCGACCGTGCCGAGACCGGCGATACCAAGACGCAGAGGGCCAGGACGAGAAGGGGTGGACATGACCGAACTCCGCAGCAGGGGCCACCCTATGCAGCGGGCGGCGTCGAGCGACGATTAGCGGTTCACGGGAACAGGTGCAATGCGCGGATTCGCGCGATGCCTCAGTCCTGCCGGGATTTCAGCGCATCGGCGCGGCGCAGCAGCGTCCTGCGCTCTGGATCGGCGATGCCGGCGCGACGGATCTGGGCGGCGCGCGCCCGCAACCGGGCGCCACGATATTCCAGCGCGCGCTGCACCTGCAACCCGCGCGTGGTGTCAGAGGCGGCATCGGACCGGGCCGCGATCTCGTCCAGCGTCAACAGCGCGGGCGCGTCGGTGGCGACCGCACCGCCACAGGCAGACAACGCGAACAGCGCGGCGGCGGCCAGACTGAAAGAAAGGTGACGGCGGACGATCATCGGGGCGGGGCCTTACCGAACAGAATGCGCGCACAGTAACGCGCCTGTGCGCGGCTGTGAAGGCTGATTGCGCATGTCCAAGCCGTGGCGCTGAGCAGGCGCGGTTTCGGGCTTGAATTGAACGCGCGTTCAGCGACAATGGGGTATGGCCCGAAAACCCGGTTCCCGCGCTGAAATCACAGGCCCGCGTCTGCGCGAGGTGGCGTTGCGCCTGTTCGCGCGCGACGGCTATGCCGCCGTGTCGATGCGCCAGATCGCCGCCGAAGTCGGCGTGCAGGCCGGTGCGCTCTATCTCTATACCGCCGACAAGCAGAGCCTGCTGTTCGACTTGATGAAAGGGCATATGGACGCGCTGCTGGACGCATGGACGCAAACCCCGGCCCCAACGGAAAACGCCAGCGCGCGGCTTGAGCACTTCGCCCGGTTTCACATCCGGTTCCATGCCGCGCGCGCCGATGCGGTGTTCATCTCGTATATGGAGCTGCGCAATCTGACGCCGGACAATTTCGCCGCAATCGAGGCCCTGCGCAAACGCTACGAATCCGAGCTGGAAACGATCTTGCGTACCGGCCAGCAGGAGGGCACGCTGAACGTGCCCGATACCAAGCTGGCGACGATGGCGCTGATCGCGATGTTGACAGGTGTCAACACCTGGTTCCGCGAGGGCGGGCGGCTGAGCCGCGACCG
The DNA here is from genome assembly GCA_020441345.1 of Paracoccaceae bacterium. GTDB lineage: Bacteria > Pseudomonadota > Alphaproteobacteria > Rhodobacterales > Rhodobacteraceae > Pararhodobacter. The sequence continues at coordinate 4,509 of JAGRMK010000238.1, read as the reverse complement.
GGTCGAGGATATCTACGTGGACATGGTGCTCAAGGCCGCGGGCGCCCGGTAAGGGGCGCCCGCCATTTTTCGCACATCGCGCAAGACCGGTCAGTAGCGGCTGAAGCTGATCCGCGCATTGCATTCCGATCCGCTGTAGGTGCCCAGCCAGATCGCATAGGTTCCCGACCCGGCATTGCCCATCTGCAGACCCGCGTTCCAGCCGCTGATGTCGTCGTTGAACCACCACTGGCCGTTGGGATCGCGCATCACGATGGTCGAGTCGCAGGTGCGGCCGTTGTTGCCGTCATCCATGCGGATCTGCAACCGGCGCCCCGTTCCCGTCTGCCCCTGGTTGTCGTAGTTCAGGATCAAGGCGGGCTCGGCACCGATATTGCCCCAGCCGTCAACCATATTGCAATTGCGCAGGCTCGTAGGGCCGCCCACCTGGCGCTGAAAGCTGACCGCGCTGCTCAGATTGCCGTTGGTCAGGGTCAACCAGGGGGCCGAGATCTGCAACTCGGGGCATCCCGAATAGCGGCGGAAGCGGGTGAACGGGTCGGTGCCGTTGCGGTTGCGGGCATCGGGAGTGAAATAGGTGCGCCCCGTGTTTGTGCCGCTGGCCGAGTAGCGCAGGTTGTCGATGCCAAAGGATTCGTCTCTCAGGTCGCCATCGATCCCGGCGCTGAACCCAAGGTCGAACAACGCCGGCGGGTTGGTCAGAACCAGCGTTCCATGCCACAGGGAATCGTCGTAATTGGCGCCGTAGAAATTGCTGCCAGAGCGGGTGCGCGTGAAACGCATTTCGTATTGCATGCCATCGAGATAGCCGGTGGCCGTCCGGGTGTTGTCAAACCAGCCGCCCGACCAGCCGACGAAGGCATCCAGCGTGATCGGCGTGCCGTTGATCATGATCGAGAACGTATCGCCGCGCGGCAAGGCCCAGGTCGTGCTGTATTCGTCCCAGGAATCGAGGATCAGCAGGTCGAATTCGATGGTCGCGGTTTCGGGAGACCGGCCCAGATTGACGGCCAGTGTCACCGGAGTGTCGTAGGTCTCGCGGCCGAACGGCCCCAGGAATCCGCCACCCGCGACCGAACCCGCGGTGATCGTCGATCGTGACCAGCCGGTTGTGACGCCGCTGTTGAAATCGAAGCTGCTGACCGTGGCCCCCGGATCGTCGGGGTCGTCGGGGTCGTTGGGATCGGGCAGATCGGTGTTGCCGCTGCCGCCGGTCCAGGCGATTTCATAATCGGCCTCGGGATAGATCGGGTCGATGCCGTCGAAATTGATCCAGGGCGCAAAGCGCGGGCGCACCACAACCACGGGGGTAAACCGCACATTGCCAAGGCCGACATTGGTGAACGGGGTCCAGAGCGCAAAGGCCTCGACCATCAGCAGCGCCTCACCGGGCAACACCGGGGGGATCCTGCTGGCCAGATCCTCGACCGGCATTTGCGCCGCGGCCGAGGCAAAGCTGTAGCTGGTATCCTCGCCGAACCGGGCGAGCAGGGTCTCGTAATCGTTGTTCTGCATCAGTTCGAAGGTGTCGCTGGGCAAGCCGGACAACTGCCGCGTGCCATAGGACCATTGCAGGCGGTTTCGCTGGTTGGTGCTGTCCCAGATCACCGACGAGACGCGAATGCGCGTCGGAATCCGCCCGCCGACGAGGAAATCGAATACATCGTTCATGCCTTCGACATAGGTTGCGGTGAACAGATCGGTTTCGCGGGACATGATGTCGCTGACCGTCTGCGCCGCCATTTGCGCGTGATAGCGCGTCCGGAACCCGTCGTAGAACACCACCGTGGCCGCGAGGGCCCACAGAAGCATCGGCAACACGATGATCAACTCGACTGAAACAGAGCCGCGCGCGTCGCGGGAAAACCGGGTCAGCCGATGCGGTTTGCGGGGTGTGGAACGGGTCATGACGGACCTCATCACTGAATACAGGGGGCTCATAGCGGTTCGTTGGCAAAGGCGGCGTGTGACACGATGTGATAACCGCCCGACGCATCCAACGTCATGCCCATCACCAGGCCGGTGAGTTCGATAAACGGGTCGGCGACCACGCAGACACGGATCAGCATCAGTTCCTGACCACCGCTGCCGGGATTGAATTGAAGGACCGGCTCGATGGATTCCGCGCGGTTGACGCATTGCGCCGGAGAATCCAGCCCGCTCCAGGACACGGTATCCACCGGGCGCATCTCGATCGCGATGCTTTGCGTGCAATTGGGGATCAATATCGTGCCGTCGCAGATGGCCTGCCGGAAAGCGGCAAAGCCCGAAGCCGCGACATTGCCCAGCCGAACCTGCCGCACGGCGATATCGACCGACCGATCCAGAAACACCTGGCGCAGCATCACCGCGCCGAAGTCGACCGCCGAAAACAGGAACGCCAGAACCAAGGGCACGGTGATCACGAATTCAACCGTGGCCGACCCGTGGTCGCGCCGCCAGAACCGGGAAAGGAGGGCACCGATACGCATCAGAACGTCAACCTCAGGGCTTGGGTCTGGATGTTGTTGCCGATGGCCTGGAAGGCGGCCTGAACCTGGCTGGTGTCGGCGTTGAAATAGTGGCTCGGCGACGAGGCGCAGCCCTGCATCAGCGCGGCGCCACTGGACGGCGCCTGGAACGCGATGGAATAGATCAGCACGCCGCGATCCTTGAGTTCCGAACACACCGACAGGGTGTTAAGGTCTTGCTGCGCCGTCGAATACCGTGCGCCGCAGCAGTTTTCGCCGTCGGTCAGCAGGATGAGCGCGCGGACCACGCCGGGCTCGTTCCAGCTATAGGGGCGGCCGGCGAAGATCGGGGAAACCGTGCCATTGGCGATCAGCGTGGTGATTGCCGGACGAATTGACGGGTCAAAGAACAAGGCCCCGTTGCGCACGCCCAGGTCGATCGAGGTCGTCCCCCGCGAAACCAGCCCGTTGATCGCCCCGGTCGCATCGGCGACCAGGTTTTCGTAGGGCCGGACCTGCGCCCAGGCATCGGTGTTGCAGCTGCGGCGCAGGGTTGCCTGGTCGAGACTACCGGTGACCACGTTCCACACCGACCAGTCGTTGCAGGCCCCGCTGCCGGTGACGTTGGTAAAGCTGTTGAGGAATCCAGCGGGTGGCAAGACCCATTCGTCATAGGGAACGATGGTGATCGCCACGCTGCCATCCTCGTTGTCGGTCAACAGGCTGGTGGCCAGATCCGAAGCGGCGGTGCGCATGGCGCCGATCTTGTTCGATCCGCCCATCGAGCCGGATACATCCAGCACCATGACCAGTTCGATCTGTGCGCCGCCGCCCATTGCCTCGGTCGCTTGCGCCGGGGTCACGATGGCGAAATCGTCGATCCCCAGCATGTTCATGAACAGGGTCGGCACCGTGGCCGCCGGCGCGACCGTCACGGTGCGGCCATTGTCATCGTCGGTCACGACGCTCACCCGCCCGGCAAGCTGTGCATCCAGCCCCTCGGCGGCGAAATAGGCGTTCACGATCTGCTGGGGCGTGGCGTTGGACACGTTTTCGCGCAGCATTGTCGCCGCCAGAACCGCGCGGTCGGCGGTGTTCTGCATGCGGATGCGTTCGTTCTCGTGGCGCATCATGTCCACCGCCAGGCCTCCGACGAGCAGCATCGCAAAGAACACGAAGACACTGAACACCGCCATCGACCCCTCGTCGCGACGCAGGAAACGGGTCATCCCGCCGCCCGTGCGAAACGCCGCCACGGGACCGGGGGTTCGGTTGTCGGGGTTGTTGTTGAACACGCGCATCACACCCATCAGAAAACTTGCGCCCTGACACGAGTCGGGGGCTTCCAAGTCTCTGGGTATCAACGCGGCATGGCTGAATTGCGGCGCGGATGTGGCGGAATGGGGCGCGATTCGGGCAAACTGGCCGGTCGCGGGCGTGCGGCGGACCGTTCAGTCGAAATCGCGCGCCAGGGTGCAGAACTCTTCCAGCGAGATCTCCTCGGCGCGGGCGGTGGGGCGAATGCCCAGCCGGTCGAGGCGCGTTTCGATCTGCGGATCGAGCCCGCGCAGGCTGGCACGCAGCATCTTGCGCCGCTGGTTGAATGCCGCCGCGACCACCCGTTCAAGGGTCTTGGCGCGCGCCGGAAAGCGGGGTTCGGGCAGGGCGGTCAGATGCACCACCGCCGACTCGATCTTGGGTGGTGGGGTAAAGGCCTCGGGCGGGAGGGTCAGCACGATGCGCGCCTCGCAACGCCATTGCGCCAGGATTGCCAGCCGCCCGTAAGCCTTGCTGCCCGGTTTGGCGCAGATCCGCTCGGCGACCTCTTTTTGAAACATCAGCGTCAGCGTGGACCAGAACGGCGGCCATTCCGCCGGGGTCAGCCAGCGCACCAGCAATTCGGTGCCGACGTTATAGGGCAGGTTGGCGACGATCTTGATCGGTGGCGCCAGATGCGCCAGCGGATCGACCTGCAGGGCGTCGCCCTCGATCACCTGCAACCGGCCCGGATAGGCGGCGGCGATCTCGGCCAGGGCGGGCAGGCAGCGCGCGTCCTTTT
>JAGRMK010000237.1:1176-7221 GCA_020441345.1 Paracoccaceae bacterium | reverse complement strand
CACGGCGTTGGTCGAGGTCTGGTAGTCCAGAACCAGACGGCGGCCGTCGGCATTCACGCGGATGCCGTCCGGGCCGGGGGTCCAACCAGCTTCCTCGAGCAGCGCGCGGGCGCGGTCGAGATCCTGCACCAGGCAGTTCTGGTTGGCTTCCGACGCGAAGATCGGCGGGTTCGGAACCAGGTTGCAAGCCGGGCGGCCCGCGGTGCCATAGCCAATTTCCACCAGCAGTTCGCGGTCGATGGCGCGGCTCAGCGCCTCACGCACGCGAATGTCCGACAGGACCGGATGCGGCGCGGCGCGGGTCGAGCGGACTTCCGGCGGCAGATCCGGCGACGGATCGGTCATGTTCATCTCGATACGCTCGACCAGGGTGCCGAAGGCCGAGATCGGCACGCCCTGACCGCCCTGGGCCATCGTCGCGATGACATCGGGTGCCAGTTGCAGGTTCCAGGCATAATCCATTTCGCCGGTTTCCATCACCGCACGACCGGCCGAGGCCGCGTCACCGCCACCCTTCAGGGTGATCGTTGCGAAATGGGGCAGGGCAGGGTCGCGGTAGTTGGGGTTGGCTTCCAGCTGGATCACGTCGTTCGGGCGGAAATCGGTGACGCGGAACGCCCCAGTGCCGATCGGCATGAAGTTCGCGTCGGTGCATTCAGGCGCGCGCGGACCGAGGCAGTTCTCGAACTGGGCGCGCTGGATGATCGGCGAGTTGGCCGACACGAACGGACCATAAGGCACCGGAGTCGCGGCGCCGAAATGCACGGTCACGGTCAGGTCGTCGACCACTTCGACGCTTTCGACCCCGTTGAAGTTGCGCAACTGGGCGCAGCCGCCTTCGGGGTGCATGCAGTATTCGGCGGTAAAGGCCACGTCGGCCGAGGTCACCGGGCTGCCATCGGACCACACCAGACCTTCGGACAGGCGCCAGGTGATCGACATCAGGTCTTCGGACACGCCGCCATTCTCGACGGTCGGAATCTCGTCAACCAGCCAGGGCACCAGAACGCCGTTTTCGTCGTAACGCGCCAGCGGCTCCAGCACGATGCTCGAGGCTTCCTGCTCTTTGGTGCCGCCCGACAGATAGGGGTTCATGATCGACGGCGCTTGCCAGTAGATCAGGTTCAGGTGACCGCTGTCACCGCGCTCTGCCATGGCCGAAACGGGCATCATGGCAAGGGTCGCAGCAGCCCCTAGCAGGGCAATTTTGCTTTTCATGCATCCTCTCCTTGTTGGATAAGTCTTTGATTGTGCTCTGAGCCTCTGCCACCGGTTCCGCCGGTGGTCTGGTCTTGATCGAGAAGGTGACAGGCCGCGAAATGCCCGGGCGCGACTTCGCGCGTTTCGGGGGGAACCTCGCGGCAGATGTCCATGACCTTGGGACAGCGGGTGCAGAAATTGCAGCCCTTGGGCGGATTGGCGGGCGAGGGCACGTCGCCTTGCAACACGATCCGGTCCTTGCGCCGCGCCGCAGACGGGTCGGGTTCGGGAACCGCGGACAGCAGCGCCTCGGTATAGGGGTGCATCGGCCGGTCATAGAGCGCCTGCACCGGCGCCAGCTCGACGATCACCCCAAGATACATCACCGCCACCCGGTCGGCGATGTGCCGCACCATCGACAGGTCGTGACTGATAAACATGTACGTCAGGTTGAACTGCTCTTGCAGTTCTTCCAGCAGGTTCACCACCTGCGCCTGGATCGACACGTCCAGCGCGGCGATCGGTTCGTCGCAGACGATGAACTTCGGGTTCAGCGCCAGCGCCCGCGCAATGCCGATACGCTGGCGCTGGCCGCCCGAAAACGCATGCGGATAGCGGTTTGCGAAATCGCGGTTCAGACCCACGGCATCCATCAGCTCGTAAATCCGTTCCAGTTTTTTCTGCCGTGGCCAGTCGGTATGCTCGTCCAGCGGCTCACCGATGATCCCGGCGACGGTCATTCTTGGGTTGAGGCTGGCCTGCGGGTCCTGGAAAACCATCTGCATCATCGGACGCCGCTTGCGCAGCTCTTCCTGGCCCAGCGTGGCGATGTCCTGGCCATTGATCGTGATCGACCCGGCGGTCGCCTCGTACAGCCGCAGCACGGCACGCCCGCAGGTCGATTTCCCGCAGCCCGATTCACCGACGATGCCCAGCGTCTCGCCTTCGTAAATATCGAACGAGACCCCATCGACCGCCTTCACCGCGCCCTTCTGGCGACGCAGGATGCCGCCGAAGATCGGGAAATGCATCTTCAGGTCGCGCACTTCGACCAGTTTGCGACGCTCGGTCATGGCTTGCCCTCCCGGTGGTCCCAGTGACAGGCGACGTCATGGTTCTCGCCCAGTTGGCGCCGCGCCGGGTTCTCGGCTGCGCAGCGGTCGAAGGCATGGCCGCAGCGGTCGCGGAACGGGCAGGATTCGGGGTGGCGACCCAGCATCGGTGGTTGCCCCTCGATCACCCGCAGCTTGGTTTCGCGCGCGCCATGCAGCTTGGGCATGGTTTGCAGCAGGGCGCGGGTATAGGGGTGCGCCGGATTGGCGAAAACCTCGCGTACGGGGCCCTGTTCGACCACCTGGCCCCCATACATCACCATCACCCGGTCGGCGATGCCGGCGATCACCCCAAGGTCATGCGTGATCCAGATGATCGCCATGCCCAGTTTCTGCCGCAGATCCTTGATCAGCTCCAGGATCTGCGCCTGAATCGTCACGTCCAGCGCGGTCGTCGGTTCGTCGGCGATCAGCACCTTGGGATCGCAGGCCAGCGCGATCGCGATCATCACGCGTTGCCGCATGCCGCCGGAAAACTGATGAGGATAATCCTTGAGCCGCGACCGCGCATCGGGAATGCCGACAAGCTCCAGCAGTTCAACGGCCCGGTCGCGCGCCTTGGCCTTGGACAGACCCATGTGCGAGCGCAGGGGTTCCATGATCTGAAACCCGACGGTGAACACCGGGTTCAGCGAGGTCATCGGATCCTGAAAGATGAACCCGACTTCGCCACCGCGAATCGAGCGCATGGTTTCGGCATCGACTTTCAGCAGATCGCGGTCTCCCAGCATCACGGTGCCGTTGCGCACCTCGGCGGGGGGCGACGGCAGAAGATCCAGAAGCGACATCATGGTTACCGACTTGCCAGAGCCGGATTCACCGACAACCCCCAGCAATTCGCCAGCGCGCAGATCGAAGCTCACGGAATTGACGGCGTGAATTTCGCCGCCCCGGACGCGAAACACTGTCTTGAGATCCTTGACCTCAAGAACCGGCACAGCCCCATCGGGCATGTGGACCTCCCTGGTTTTCTTTGCCCCGATTTCATTGATGAATCGAGTGTCTGGTCGGCAGAGTGGCAATATTGTCCGACGCTAGCAAGGAAAATATCGGGCTGGTGGTGGATATTTGTTGCACTATAATGCAGCGATTGGCCGGTCGTGAGGGTTTCAAGCGGATCGCGTACCAGAGTGCCGTAGCGTCACGTCAAAGCCCGCCGGATCGGCGGCAACCCATCTTGACGGACCGGGGCGCGGGTTGTGAGGATGCGCCACATCAAACAGGAGCTTTCCATGTCCGCGACCGTTCTCGATGCCCGCGCGATCCTCGACCGGCTGGTTGCGTTTCCCACTGTCAGCCGCGACACCAACCTGCCGCTGGTCGATTGGGTGCAGACCTATCTGGCCAGTCAGGGCATCGACAGCCACCGCATCCCGTCGCCCTGCGGCACCAAGGCGCATCTCTTCGCCCAGGTCGGGCCGGATGCGCCGGGGGGCGTGATCTTGTCGGGGCACACCGATGTCGTGCCGGTCGATGGCCAGGCCTGGACCTCGGACCCGTGGACGGTTGTCGAAAAGGACGGCAAGCTGTTCGGTCGCGGAACCTGCGACATGAAAGGCTTTGACGCTTTGGCTATTCACGCGCTGGTGCGGGCCAGGGAGGCGCCGCTCAAGCGGCCTCTGCAACTGGCGCTGTCGTTCGACGAAGAGGTCGGCTGCATGGCCGTGGTCGATCTGGTAGAAGGGCTGATTGCGTCCGATCTGCCGCGCGCCGAATCGGTGATCGTTGGCGAGCCGTCGATGATGAAGGTGGTGACCGGCCACAAGGGGGGCTCTGGTTTCGCCGTGCATGTGCATGGGTATGAGGTCCATTCCTCGCTGGCCCCCTATGGCGTCAGCGCGATTCATGAGGGCGCACGTCTGATCCAGTGGGCCAATGACATGAACGACGCCATGGCCGCCGCGACCCCAAGCGAACTGGCCGCGCCTTTCGATCCGCCTTACTCGACGTTGCATGTCGGCACGATCCAGGGCGGAACGGCCAACAACATCACCGCCAAGGATTGCACGTTCGTGCTCTCGGTGCGGGCGGTGCCCGGTGATACCGGTTGGGATGAGCGAATGCTGGCTGCCGCGCGCGCGATTGAAACCAGGATGCAGGCGGTTCGCCCCGAAACCTCGATCGAAATGCGCCACGTTTTCGGCGTGCCGCCCCTGGCGCCCGAGAATGGCGGTCCCGCCGAGTCCCTCGCGCGGCGCCTGACCGGCGACAACGGGCTGCATGTCGTCAGTTACGGCACCGAGGGCGGGCAATTCCAGGTGCGCGGCTATTCCGCCGTGGTTTGTGGCCCCGGCGATATCGCGCAGGCGCATCAACCCGACGAATTCCTGACCGTCGAACAGTTCATCGCCGGAGAAGTCTTCATGGACCGCCTGATCGCGGACCTGTGCGCGGGATAGGCGGCAGCGCTCCGCCGGGCGCAATGACAAGACCCGGCAACCGAACGTTGGCCGCCGGGCCGCAGCGCATGAGAGCCTTAGAACCGGTGGCTGAGGCCGATCCGCAGCGCGTGGAAATCCGGGGTCGCCCGCGTGGTCTGGACCCCATCGGTCAGGTTCTCTGCCTGAAACAGGGAGTAGCTGTATTCCCCGCGCAAAGACCAGTTCTGGCTGATCATCTGCTCATAGCCGAACCCCACCGAAACACCCGGCGTGGTGAAGCTGGAGCGGATGTCCGACGGCACGCCGGTATCGGCTGCTGCGTAATCCACACGCGCCGCGGCTAGCCCGCCGGTGACATACAGCAGCCCGTCGCCCCGCACACGCCCCAGGCGGCCGCGAACTTCGGCAACCGGATTGATGCTGACGCTGGAACTCGCGGTTCCCGAGGTCAGACTGTCACCGATGTCTCCAAAACTCAGCGAGGCCTCTACCCCGGCGACGAAGTTTCCGCGCTGCCAGTCCCGTCCGAAATGACCCCCCGCAATTGCACCCGCTTCGTGCATGGTGCCGATCACGCCCGGCGGTGCCGGTGCCAGTTGCACGCGGTCGCGTCCGCAGCAGGCATAGCCCAGCGAAACGCCTGCATAGAAGCCGGACCACGAGGCGACCGCCGGGGCCTGGTATCCGCCAAACGTCGGAGGCTGGGGCTCGTAGGGCAGGGGCCCCGGCCCACTGGCCAGCGCTTGGGTTGCAAGAAATGGCAGCGCGGTTGCCAGCGCCAACGCGCGTTTGCCGGCACGCCTGTGGCGTTCCGAATTACCGATCTTCATGTGCTCTACCTCAAGTAACGACGGCGTCTGTTGCGCCGCTGTCCGCCAGATTCGCACGGGCTTCGATTTCTGTAAACATGCCAGTGGTGCGCGTCTTTTCTCGTGCTTGCGATCGGGACGCCGGCGCCGACAGCGGTCGTTCGGCGGGGCCTTGCCGGAGAAAGATTTTCAGGGCAGGTTAACAGGTGAAGCAAACAGGAGCTGTCCATGCCCGTCCGCAACCGCCTTGCCGAAATGCACCCGGAAATTACCGCCTGGCGTCGAGACCTGCACGAAAATCCCGAGCTGATGTACGACCTGCCACGCACCAGCGGCATCGTCGTGGACAAGCTCAAGGCTTTCGGTTGCGACGAGGTGGTGCCGGGTATCGGGATTTCCGGCGTCGTCGGCGTGATCCACGGGCGCAAGCGGGACTCGGGCAAGGTGATCGGGTTCCGCGCCGACATGGACGCGCTGCCGATCAATGAAATCACCGGTGCCGGGTATGCATCGCAGACGCCGGGCAAGATGCATGCCTGCGGC
>JAGRMK010000237.1:0-1060 GCA_020441345.1 Paracoccaceae bacterium | reverse complement strand
GCGGCAAGGCGATGGTTGACGACGGGTTGATGGACCGGTGGGGCGTGCAGGAAATCTACGGGCTGCACAACATGCCGGGCTTTCCGGTCGGCCAGTTCGCGATCCGCGAGGGCGCCCTGCTGGCTTCGGCCGATGAATTCGAAATCACCGTGACCGGCAAGGGCGGTCACGCGGCCATGCCCCACGCCGCCATCGATACCACTCTGGTCGCCAGCCATATCGTCGTGGCGTTGCAATCCATCGTGTCGCGCAACATCGACCCGTTGGGCAGCGTCGTGGTCACGGTCGGCAGCTTTCACACCGACAGCGTCGCCTCGAACATCATCGCCCATGAGGTCACGCTGAAGGGCACGGTGCGCACCCTCGACCCCGACCTGCGCCTGCTTGCCCAACAACGTATCCAGGCACTGGTGCCCGCCACCGCGCAGGCCTATGGTGCGACCGCCAGGGTCGAATACAAATGGGGTTATCCGGTCACCGTGAACCACCCCGAACAGACCAGATTCGCGGCAGATTGCGCCGAAGAGGTCGCGGGTTCGGTGATCCGCGATGTCAAACCCGTGATGCCCGCCGAGGATTTCGCCTTCATGCTCGAAGCGCGACCGGGCGCTTATATCTTCCTGGGCAATGGCGACACCGCGATGTGCCATCACCCGGCTTATGATTTCGACGACAACGCGATCCCGGCCGGGTGCAGCTGGTTCGTCACGCTCGCGGAACGCCGCATGCCTTTGGGGGAAAACTGATGCCCGTCAAGAACCGGATCGCCGACCTGCAACCTGAAATCGCCGGCTGGCGGCAGGATTTCCACGCCCACCCCGAACTGCGTTTCGACCTGCCGCGCACCAGTGCCCGTGTGGCCGAACTGTTGCAGGCTTTCGGCGTGGACGAGATCGTGGAGGGCGTCGGCCAGTCCGGGGTCGTAGCGGTGATCAAGGGGCGATCGACGGCTTCGGGTCGCGTCATCGGTTTTCGCGCCGACATGGATGCATTGCCGATCCATGAGGCCACGGGTCTGCCGCATACCTCGACCGCGGCGGGCAAGATGCATGCCTGCGGC
>JAGRMK010000236.1:206-2011 GCA_020441345.1 Paracoccaceae bacterium | reverse complement strand
GGACATAGACCCGCGAATAGCGCCGATACGCCGTTGCCGCCCCCGCTTCGACCATGCGCGCGCCCAAATCGCCCTGGCCCGCGTCGCAGCGCGCCAATAGCCGCCCATAGCGGTCGGTTTCGCTGCCGACACAGGTCAGCGGCCCTTGCACGAGTTCCTCGAGCACATCCCGCGCCCAGACGCCGCAAGGCCATTCCCCCTGCGGCAATTCGCAGGTTTGCGCCATTTCGGGCGCGTCAATGCCAATCAACCGCACGTTGGTGCCCGCCACATTCAGCGTATCGCCATCGATGACCCGCGCGGCCCCGCGCACGTCTGCCCCCGCCGCGCCAGCCCCCAAGGCCAAGCCGAGAATAAGAACGCCGCGTGAACAAATCCTTAACATGCGGTGGATTTAGGCGCCGCACCGCCCGGACACAAGCGACAACCGACAAAATCGTTACCAAAGGGTTAACGCAGCCCTAGCGCTGCGCCACGCGCCAATCGGGATGCACCCAGGGTTCCTGGTTCGAGGCGGGAAGCGGATCACGGCCCAGGATATGATCGGCCATTTTCTCGCCCACCATAATCGACGGCCCGTTGAGGTTGCCGTTGGTAATGCGCGGGAAAACCGAGCTGTCGGCCACACGCAGCCCCTCGACGCCGATCACCCGACCGCGGGAATCGACCACCGCCGTCGGGTCGTCGGCGTGGCCCATGCGGGTCGTGCCGCAGGGGTGATAGGCGCTTTCGGCGTGCTCACGGATGAAAGCGTCGAGCGCGGCGTCGTCTTGGGCGGTCTCGCCGGGCTGGATCTCGTGTTTGACATGCTGGGCGATGGCCGGTTGCGCCATGATCTCGCGGGTGAGGCGGATCGCGGTGCGGAATTCCGCCCAGTCGTCGGGATGCGACATGTAGTTGAAGGTAATCGCCGGGGGCTCGGCCGGATCGGTCGAGCGCAACCGCACATGGCCGCGCGATTTCGACCGCATCGGCCCGACATGGGCCTGAAACCCGTGCCCCTCGGCCACTGCCTTGCCGTCATAGCGCACGGCAATCGGCAGGAAATGGAACTGGATATCGGGATACTCGATCCCCGCCGCGGACCGGATGAAGCCGCAGCTTTCGAACTGGTTCGACGCGCCCGGCCCGGTGCCGGTCAACAGCCAGCGCGCCCCGACATAGGCCTTGCCCCAGAGGTTCCAATACCGAAACAGCGAGATCGGCTTTCGGGTGGCGAATTGCAGATAAAGCTCAAGGTGGTCTTGCAGATTCGACCCCACACCGGGGCGATCCGCGATCACCGGGATCCCGTGCTCGGCCAGATGGTCGCCGGGGCCGATGCCCGAAAGCATCAACAGTTTGGGCGTGTTGATCGACGAGGCGGCCAGGATCACCTCGCGCGTTGCCATCACCCGCTGCCCGTCGGCCAATTCCACACCGCGCGCACGGCCACCCTCCAGGATCACCCGCGCCGCCAGACCGCGTTTCAGCGTCACGCGCCCGGTTTTCAGCGCCGGCTTCAGATAGGCCTTGGCCGCCGACCAGCGCTCGCCGCGATGGATCGTCGCCTCGAAGGCGCCGAACCCCTCTTGTTGCTTGCCGTTGTAATCGGGCGTCACGGGGTATCCGGCCTGCCGCCCTGCCTCTATGAAGGCGTCGAACAGCAGGTTCTCGCGCTTGCCCCGGCTGATGTGCAACGGCCCATCGGTGCCGCGCCAGTCGGTGCCGGTGCCGGCATCCGCAGCGCCGTGCCAATGCTCCAGCCGTTTGAAATAGGGCAGGACATCGGCATAGGACCAGCCATCGGCACCCTGCTCGGCCCA
>JAGRMK010000236.1:0-183 GCA_020441345.1 Paracoccaceae bacterium | reverse complement strand
GCGCATGGCCGCGCACATAGACCATACCGTTGACGCTGGATGACCCACCGATCACCTTGCCGCGCGGCGTCGCCAGGCGACGCCCGCCCAGATGCGCTTCGGGTTCCGATTGCAAGCCCCAGTCATAGCGCGCCATGTTCATCGGATACGACAGGGCACCCGGCATCTGGATGAACGGCCCGG
>JAGRMK010000235.1:2550-5229 GCA_020441345.1 Paracoccaceae bacterium | reverse complement strand
TTGTCGAGCGCCACCACTTCGACCGCGCTCAGCGTTTGTTGTTTGTTGCTCCGGCGGCCCCGGAGATCTAGACTCTTGGCCTGGCCGATGCTCTTCATGTTTGAGGTGGGGGGCGTCGGCCCCATCGCGCAGGGGCAGGCGATGATCAGCACCGCGACCCCGGCAACCAGCGCGTGCGACAACCGCGGCTCGGGACCCAGGAACAGCCAGACCAGAAAGGTCAGCGCCGCGATCGCCATCACCACCGGCACGAAGACCCGCGTCACCCGGTCCACCAGCGCCTGAATCGGCAGTTTCGCGCCCTGCGCCTGCTCGACCATGCGGATGATCTGCGCCAATACGGTATCGGCGCCGACCCGCGTTGCGCGATACCGCAGCGCCGCGTTGCCGTTGATCGTGCCGCCGATCAGCGCGTCGCCCGGCACCTTTTCGACTGGCACCGGCTCGCCCGAGATCATGCTTTCGTCGATCCAGGAGGTGCCCGTGACAACCTCGCCGTCCACCGCCACCCGTGCGCCTGGTTTGAGATGCAGCACGTCACCCGGCACGATCCGCGCGACATCCAGATCCACGACCTGCCCGTCGCGTTCGACAGGGGCGGTTTTCGCCTGCATCCCGACCAGACGCGCGATGGCGGCGCCAGTGCGGCCCTTGGCGCGGGATTCCAGCCAGCGGCCCAGCAGAATCAGGGTCACGATCACCGCCGCAGCCTCGAAATACACCGCCTCGGTGCCCTGCGGCAGCAGCGCGGGGGCAAAGGTGGCGACGGTGGAAAACCCCCAGGCCGCCGAGGCCCCCATTGCGACGAGGCTGTTCATGTCCGGCGCGCCGTGCAGCAGCGCGGGCACCCCGGCGCGAAAGAACCGCCAGCCGGGACCGAACAGAACCGCCGTCGTCAGCACGAACTGCATCGCCCAGACAGGGAACCGCCCGAAGGTGCCGTGCAGCCAGTGGTGAAAAGCGGGGACCAGATGGCCGCCCATTTCCAGCACGAACACCGGCATCGTCAGCAGTGCCGCAACCAGCACCGCGCGGGCCAGCGCGCCCTGCTCGGCCTCGCGCGTGGCGGCCAGATCGTCGCGGCTGGTTTCGGCGGCAACGCGGGTTTCATATCCGGCAGCCGTCACCGCCTCGGCCAGGCGGGCGGGCAATCCGGCAACGGCGTAGTGGCGCACCATCGCGGTTTCGGTGGCCAGGTTCACCGTTGCCTCTTCGACACCCGGCAGGCGGGCCAGAACCCGCTCGACCCGCCCGACACAGGACGCGCAGGTCATTCCCGAGATCGCCAGTTGCGTGACTTCGCTGACGGCGCTGAACCCGGCTTTCGACAGCCGGTCGGCAAGCGCGGCGGGGTCTGCCGCGCCATCGACGGCGACGCTGTTGGTCATCAGATTGGCGCGCACGCCGGTCACACCGGGCTCGCGCGACAGCATCCGTTCGACACGGGCGGTGCAGGCGGCGCAGGTCATGCCTTCGACGCGCAGGGTCTGGGTCCGGGATTGGGCCATGCTGGAGCTCCGGTTCGGGGCGGTCCAGTTCGATATGGGCCTTCCAGTTACAGGAAGGTCAAGGCCCTGCAACCCCTTGATTCGCGCACCAGGCCAGAATCGCGGCCGGATCGGCGGCGATTTCTTGCCCGAAGCCCTCGGCGAACCCCTGGAACCCCTCAAGATTGCCCCGGTTGAGCCCGACCAGAACCGGCATCCCGCCGTCCAGCGCGCGGGCGATCACCGGGCGGAACCCGCGTCCGTCGATCTCGGTCTTGCCGAACTTGTTGACGATCAAGAGCGCCTGGGGGCCCAGCCCGGCCTCGACCAGACCCGCTGCTTCCTCCAACCCTTGTGGATCCAGGCGGCAGCCCAGCGCGTCATTGCCCAGCCGCTGGCTGATGCGGACCACCTGATCCGCGCCCAGAACCTGAAGATCCATGTCGCAGCGGTGCATGGTCTGAACCTCGGTGTTGATCTGCACCACCCCGGCCAGATTGGCACCCCGGTCCTGCAAGATCCCGGCGACATCGGTCAGCAGCCGATCCACCGCCCCGCGCCCGTCGCTGATCACGTATCCCAAAGCCGTCATGCCGCCCTCGTTTGCGCCTTGCCGCGTTTTCGTGCCCTGATACTCTGATCGGGCAGAGCGGAAAAGGCAGCGAATGGTCACAGGCAGCGAGATCGCGGGGGTCATCCTGGCGGGTGGACGGGCGACGCGGATGGGCGGTGGCGACAAAGGGCTGTTGCCCCTGGCCGGGCGGCCAATGTTGGCGCATGTCATCGCGCGACTCGCTCCGCAAGTCGGCGCCCTGGCGCTGAACGCCAATGGCGACCCGTCGCGGTTCGCGGGGTTCGGCCTGCCGGTTCTGGCCGACCCGGTGCCTGATCATCCCGGACCGCTGGCGGGGGTTCTGGCGGGCATGGACTGGGCTGCCGGGCTGGGATTCGGGCTGATTGTGACCGTATCCGCCGACACGCCTTTCCTGCCGCCGGATCTGGTCGCGCGCCTTGTGCCGGGGCCCTTTGCACTGGCCGCCAGCCCGGATGCGACCGGCGCGCTGCGGCGACACCCAACCCTGGGCCTGTGGCCTGTGGCGCTGCGCGAGGATCTGCGCCGCGCGCTGGTTTCGGGCGAGCGCAAGGTTGGCCGCTGGGCCGCCGAGCACGGCGCGCGCAGCGTCCCGTTCCC
>JAGRMK010000235.1:0-2462 GCA_020441345.1 Paracoccaceae bacterium | reverse complement strand
TCGCCGCAGCGGATCAGATGCGCCGTCGCGCCCTCGAGTTCGGTCGCACCCAGATAGACATGCCCGGTTTGTGCGCAGAAATGCGGCATGTCGATCACGGCCGCCGGGTCGGTGGCCAGCACCCGCAGCACCTGACCGGCATGCATTGTTTGCAGCCGCTTGCGGGCCTTGAGCACCGGCAAGGGACACAGGAGATCGCGCGCATCGAGGGTGTCATCCGGGATCATGTGCCAGCCCTAGCGCCTGTCCGCGCGCGGGTCAACGCCGCCGCCGCCCGCCGGGCACCCGCGACAGAAAACCGGGCGGACGCCGCGCGACCCAGGCGACGAAGGCCGCGATCCTCGGATGCGCGCGCAGCGCCGCGATACTGGCATAGTCGCGGGCGAGTTCGGCCTCGGTCAGCGTGGCGTGGATTTCCTTGTGGCAGAGATGGTGCACCAACACGGTCGGCCCGCCCTTGCCGCCCTTCAGGCGCGGCACAAGATGGTGCAGTGATTGCGGCACATCAGGCGGAATGGGCCGCAGACACAGCGGGCAGACCGGATCACCTCGCGGCGTGTCACGCATCGGCGCGAGGCCTCAGAGCAGCGGGGTCGCGTCGACCAGGGCCAGCAGGCGGCCATCATCGCCCAGCCGCACCGCGCCGACCCGTCGCCCCCGGCCCGGCGTGGCTGACACCGGGGCCAGTTGCCCGCGCAAGTCCCAGCTGTGGTCACCGGCCCCGATTGTCACCGCGCCCTGTGCATAGCGCCCCGCGTCGGGCACGTGCCCGACCAGATGACTACCGACCAGATCCAGTGTGCCCAACGGCAGCGCCCGCGCCCAGCGCACCCTAAACGGCGTGCGAAACAAAGCACCGACAACCGGCGCAGTTCCTGACAGGTCGATACGGTCTTCATTGTATGACGGCTGCGCATGGATCCACCGCAGCCCGACCGCTCCGTGCCCGCCGCCGATTTCGAACCCGTCGATAGTCTGGATCTCGCCCGCTCCGAATTGCAGCCGCAAGGCTCGCAGAGCGCCCTGGTCAAAACCGTCGCCCCCCTCGGCCAAGGCCGGACGCATCAGCCCGGCCGTGATCAGCGCGGCGCTGAACCCTGTGGTGAATACGCGGCGTTGCATCGGCGGGCTCCCTGGGTGGCATAACGCCCCGGCGTGTCGGGGCCGATACCAGACTAGCAGAGCTGACGCGGGAAATCGACGGGGTGGGGATCAGGCTTGCGTGACCGGCGGCGCGGCGGCGCGGCGATGGAGACGCCCCACCGATGCGGGCGTCAGCTCAGCATCAACCGCACCGAGTCCCCGGCGATCTGCCCCTGCACCAGAACCCCGGGCCTGTGCAGATAGGGGTGCGACCCGACCCAGTCGCGGAACCGGTCGTTGGTGACCACGCGCGCACCCAGCGCCTCGGCTCCAGATAGGATCAGCGGGTCCGCGGGTGTGCCGCGCGGCGCGACAAAGACCTGCCGCGCGGGCAGGCCAAGCTGCCGTGCCAGCGGGCGCGGACCCATGTAGCGCCCCCTGGCCAGATACCCTGCGTTGGCGTCGAACCAGACCACCGGCACGTATCCCTGGCGTTTCAGCAAACCGGCGACACGTTTCACGCTGTCCAGATCGGGCTGGTTCTCGCGCCAGTGCATCACGTTCGATCCGTCGACCACCATATACGGCACCCGCCCTTGCGCGCGTCGTGCAACCGCCGCCCGCAGCAGCAGAAACAAGGCCGCGACCGTCGCCAGAGCCCCGGCGAACAGCACCGGCTCTCCCAACGGGCTGCCGGGAATCAGGGCACCGAGAACGGTGGCGAGCGACAGTGCGAACAGGATCAGGGGGCCAGTCATGCGACGCACTCTGCGCCGATCCCCAGGCGCGATTCGGGCATAATCCGGGCTAAACCGTGGCGATGCATCGTGGCGGGCGGATGCACTGTTCGTGACCTGACAACAGTGCGGGAAGCGCGCGCCACAAGGCCAACGGGCGCAACGAAAAAGGCCGCCCCACAACTGCGGGACGACCCTTGTGCTTCGCTCTGGCGCGGATCAGTTGCGCGCCTTGTCGACCATCTTGCCCGCCGAGATCCAGGGCATCATGGCGCGCAGTTTCTCGCCGACCTGCTCGATCTGGTGCTCGTCGTTCAGACGGCGGGTCGCCTTGAACGAAGGCTGGCCCACGGCATTCTCCAGCATGAAGTCCCGCACGAACTTGCCGGTCTGGATGTCGGTCAGAACCTCTTTCATCCGTGCCTTGGTCTCGGCGTAGGGCAGGATGCGCGGGCCGCTGACATATTCGCCATATTCGGCGGTGTTCGAAATCGAATAGTTCATGTTCGCGATGCCGCCTTCATAGATCAGGTCGACGATCAGCTTTACCTCGTGCAGACACTCGAAATAGGCCATCTCGGGCTCGTAACCCGCCTCGACCAGCGTTTCGAAACCCATGCGGATCAGCTCGACCAGACCGCC
>JAGRMK010000234.1 GCA_020441345.1 Paracoccaceae bacterium | reverse complement strand
TGGGGGTGGGAATCATCAGGGTGTCGTAAATCAACCCAACGATCGGCAGGCGGCGGTGAAGCCACTTTTCAATGCCGCTCTTGGGCTCGTAATGGTCGTGGGGAATCCCGGACATGCCTCGTCTCCCTTAGCCGAGCTGAATGGTGGTTTCGTCGACGAAGCTGACGACGGGAATATACAGATTCTCAGGCGCGGGACCGCGACGGATCCGGCCCGAGGTATCATAGTGCGACCCGTGGCAGGGGCAGAACCAGCCGCCAAAGTCGCCCGAGCCATTGCCCAGCGGCACGCAACCAAGGTGGGTGCACACGCCGGTCATCACCAGCCACTCGCCGGTTTCGTCGAGGGCGCGGTTTTCGTCCGAGGCGTCGGTGTTCGGCTTGTTCGGGTTTTCCGAACTCTGGTCGATAAGGTCGTCCAGCGGCACGGCGCGCGCCGCTTCGATTTCCTCGGCGGTGCGGCGACGAATGAACACCGGTTTTCCAAGGAAGTTCACGGTCAACTGCGTGCCGACGGCAACGCCGCTGATGTCGACGAAAATCGAAGACAGGGCCTGCACGTCAGCCGACGGATTCATCTGATTGACCAAGGGCCAAACGGCGGCCCCGGTGGCAACCACGCCGGCGCCTGCGGTCGCGTAATACAGAAAATCCCGGCGAGTGCCTGCGTTGTCGTCTGCGTGGGACACGAGCATTCTCCATTTCAAGGTCACGGGTTCGGCGGATAAGCCGAAACGAGCCGCACTGGCGTGCAGCCTCCAAGGCGGGTGTTTAACGGCGATTTGAAGTTCCGTCCAGCCGCGAAAACAAGGAATAATGCCGCAGCTAATGCGGATTGCCGCAGTGCGGCGCCTTTCGCGACCCGGCATCGGGCGTCAGCCCGGCGCGGATGCGGTCAACATAAGCGCAAATCCGGCAATAAACAGCCCCGCACCCAAATTGATGAACGGCGGGGCGCGCAAACTGGCGCAATTGGCGGTCGGGGCCGAAAAGACACGCGCAGAGGCTGCGTGAATAGCCCCCGAAGCCATGCAGGATCCCGGGCACAGATTCGCGATATCCCCGGCCTGCGCGCGGCACCGGAAAAGAGCGCGGTCCGCGTCCGCCGGGTGGTCAAAGCCTTTGGGTTGGCCAGCAGGACCGACAGCGCCGCCCGCGTCCCGATCCGATCGCCGGCGCGATGGCGTGCGGCCTGTTCGGGCCGGGTGTGGTGACATTCATCGCCCGAAACCCCAGGCCGTCAGGATGTCGGTCGGGGGCAGCGAGGACGGCGTCATCGTGTTCAGGCAGGCACGGTGGCCAGCATCGAGGGGCGTTGCGCGAAGCTCTCGTACCAGGCTGCCAGCGCCGGGCGACCGGCGCGCCAGTTGCGCTCGTCGTGGCGGAAATCGACATAGCCCAGCGCGCAGCCGACCGCGATATGCCCCATGCCCAGCGGACCGGCGAGATGCGCCATCCAACGCGATTCGAGGGCATCGAGCGCGCGCGAGACCTTGCCCCATTGCCCCTCGATCCAGGCAGAGGATTGTTGCTCGGCGGGGCGCAGGGCGGTTTCATAGCGCATCAGGATCGCCGCATCGACAATGCCGTCGGCGGTCGATTCGAGGGTCAGAACCTCCCACAGGCGGGGGCCGTCGGGATAGAAATCGGGTGCACCCTTTGGCGTCAGCGTGGCCAGATAGCGGGTGATGACCCGGCTGTCATAGAGCGTGCATCCGTCCGGGCGCTCCAGCGCCGGGATCTTGCCCAGCGGGTTGGCGCCGACCGGCATCGTGCCCGGATCGACCGGCGTTCCCGTCGCATGTGCCAGGCGCACGGTGTCGCTCTGCCCGGCCTCGTCAAGGAGGACAATCACCTTGCGGACATAGGGCGAGGTCGGGCTGTGGTGCAGAACCATCATGGTCAGTGGGCCTTTCGGTTGACGGCAGGGACATGCGCGCACGCTATCACAGGCGCGTGGGCTGTCCATGCCTCCCTGCAAGCGTTCAGAACATGACGCAAGGGGTGAACAGAGTGCTTGAAGCGACCCGCCGCAACCCGTTAACTGGCGCGCATGGCAAGGCAGAGCAGACGTTCGAAAAAGAAGGCCCGCGTGCTGGACCGGATCGCGGCGGGCCTGCGGCGTCTGGTTCGCTGGTCGGTGCTGGGCGTTGTCGGGGCGGCGGTTCTGCTGGTCGCCTGGGTCGGGTTGTATCGTTTTGTCGATCCGCCCGGCGGGATCTACATGTGGCAGGAATACCGGCGGCTGGGCGCGATCCAGCACGACTGGGTGGACATGGCTGCGATCGCGCCGGTGATGGCGCGCTCTGCCGTGGCCGCCGAGGACGCCAATTTTTGCCGCCACTGGGGGTTCGACATGGCGGCGATCCGCGTGGCCTTGACCGAGGGATCGGGGCGCGGGGCCTCGACGATCAGCCAGCAGGTCGTGAAGAACGTGTTCCTGTGGCAGGGGCGCACCTGGTTGCGCAAGGCGCTGGAGGCGGTGATCA
>JAGRMK010000233.1 GCA_020441345.1 Paracoccaceae bacterium | reverse complement strand
TCGAACGGGTTCTGGAACACCATCTGCAGCGACGAGACCGCATCGGTATTGCGCTGTTGGATCGGGGTCGATTGCACATTCTCGTCGAACAGCATGATCTTGCCCGAGGTCGCGGTTTCCAACCCCATCAGCACCTTGGCAAAGGTCGATTTGCCGCAACCGGACTCCCCGACGATGGCCAGGGTTTCGCCCTCATGCGCATCGAAACTGAGCGTCTCGTTGGCCTTCACAACCTTGGTGTCCCCCCCCGAGAACAGCGACGAGGCCGCGACCTCGTAGTATTTGCGCACATTCTCCATCGACAGGACGACATCGCCGATTTCGCCTTTCTGGGTCTTTGCCATCAGCTCCAGCGGCGCGTCCCAGTCGATTTCGGCAAATCGCAAACAGCGTGAATCGTGGCGCTTGGCATCATCGACCGAGGCCATGCGGATCTCGGCGGCGTTGCAGCGCCCGTCCTGGAAGTAGTCGCAGCGCGGGCCGAAGTTGCAGCCCTTGGGCCGCTCGTGCGGCAACGGGAAATTGCCCGGAATGGCGCGCAACGGGCGCTGGTTCTTGTCGGCGCCGGGCAGCGGGATCGAACGGAACAGCGCCTGGGTATACGGATGGCGCATCTTGTCGAACACGTCCTTGACGTTGCCGGTTTCCACGGCCTCGCCCGAATACATGACCGTGATCCGGTCGCAGACCTCCATCACCAGGCCGAGGTTGTGCGAAATGAACAACATCGAGGTGCCGTATTTGTCGGCCAGGTCGGTGACCAGATCGACGATCCCGGCTTCGACAGTCACATCGAGCGCGGTGGTCGGTTCATCGAGAATCAGAAGCGCGGGCTTCGACATCAGCGCCATGGCAATCACGATGCGCTGCTGCTGGCCGCCCGACAACTGGTGCGGATAACTGTTGAGAATGCGGTCCGGGTCGGGCAGGCGCACATCCGCGACGACCTGCCGGGCAAGAGCCATGGCCTCGGCCTTGGGCATGTTTTCGTGGATCATCGGCACTTCGGCCAGTTGCGCGCCGATCTTCATCGCCGGGTTGAGCGAGGCCATCGGCTCTTGATAGATCATCGCGATTTCCGAGCCGCGCAGCTTGCGCAGCTCTTCCTGGCTCATCGCCGTCAGGTCGCGGCCCTTGAAGGTGATCGAGCCATCGACAATCCGGCCGTTGACGCCCAGATCGCGCATCACCGCCAGGGCGACCGTGGACTTGCCGCAGCCGGATTCACCCACGAGGCCCATCGCCTCGCCGGCCATCACGGTGCAGGAAAAATCCATCACCGCCGGGATCTCGCGCAGGCGGGTGAAGAACGAGATCGACAGGTTCTTGATTTCAAGGATCGGTTGAGACGGGTCCCAGTTGGTCATGGCGGCTTCCCCTGTGGCAGGTTTTGGAACCGGGGGCGCTGCCCCCGGACCCCCGGGATATTTACGGACAGATGATGGGGGCGCGGGCCGCCATCAGTCCTTGAGGCTTTCTTCACGCAGCCCGTCGGCCAACAGATTGAGCCCCAGCACAAGGCTCATCAGCGACAGCGCGGGCACCAGCGCGGGATGCGGGTAAACGGTCAGCAGGCGCCGGCCGGCGTTGATCGTCGACCCCCAGTCCGGGCTTTCGGGCGAAACCCCGAGGCCGAAGAAACCGAGCGTGCCCAGGAGGATCGTCGTGTAGCCGATGCGCAGGCAGAAATCGACGATCAGGGGACCGCGTGCATTGGGCAGGATCTCCCACAGCATGATATACCATGGTCCCTCGCCCCGGGTCTGGGCGGCGGCGACATAGTCGCGCGTCTTGATATCCAGCGTGATGCCGCGCACGATACGAAACACGGTCGGCGCGTTGACAAAGACCACCGCGACAAAGACGTTCAGGAGATTCGGCGACATCGACCAGAGGCCCAGCGGATCGGCATCGAACACCAGCCCGATATAGGCCCAGGCCCCAACCGCCAGGATGAGTCCGACATAGAGGTTGCGCTTGGCCGGTTGCGTGTAGAACCGGCTGTTGAACAGCACCGTCACGAACAGGATCGGCACCAGGAACAGGATCCCCGCCATCACCACCGGGATCAGCGTGTTCTGGATTTCCGGGGCGACCAGCAGGAAGAACAGCAGGATCACCGGAAAGGCCAGCACGAGATTGGCGAGAAAGGTCAGCCCGGTATCCAGCTTGCCCGCGAAATACCCGGCGGGAAGGCCCAGCGAGATGCCGATCATGAACGAGATCATCGCCGCGAAGGGTGCGATGCGCAGCACCTCGCGGGCGCCCATCACCATGCGTGAAAAGACATCGCGCGCCAGGCTGTCACCGCCGAACAGGTAATAGGGATACATATCGCCGGGGTTAGGCAAGGCCGAGCCCGGCACCGCGTTGCGCATCCGGCTGACCTGGCCCAGCGGATCGTGGGTGATGATGAAATCGGCGAAGAAGGCGGTAAACAGCCAGAACATCACGATGCCGAAGCCGATCATGCCGACCGTCGAATCGAACAGCTTGCCATAGAGACCAAGCCGCCGTTTGAAGCGGATCGACACGGCGAAGGTGACGACCAGTGCAATCCACACCGGCAGCAGTTGCTGCGCGAAACGGGTGAGTATCTCGAGCCAGCTCAAGGGGTCCATGGGCAGCTCTCCTTACGAAATACGGATGCGCGGGTTCAGATAGACATAGCCGATATCCGAGATCAGCTGTGTTATCAGAACCACGACGACGGCGACCACCGAAGAGGCCAGGAGGAGTTCGATGTCATTGTTCACCGCGGCCTCGTAGAGGGTCCAGCCGAAGCCGGGGTAGCTGAACAGGACTTCGGAAATGACCACACCGTTCAGCAGCCAGGGGATTTGCAGCATGATCACGGTGAACGGCGCGATCAGCGCGTTGCGCAATGCATGTTTGATGACGATGGTGCGGAAGGCGACGCCCTTGAGGCGGGCGGTCCGGATATATTGCTGGGTCATGACCTCGGTCATCGAGGCGCGGGTGATGCGGGCGACATAGCCCATCCCGTAAAGCGCCACCGTCATCACCGGCAGGGTGAAGTTCGAGATCGTCAGGCTTTCCAGCGCCGATCGCGCGTTGCCCTGAAACAGGACGCGTCCTTCGATCCAGCCCCAACTGCTCAGCAAGGGCGAAAGCCCCACGGTGGATGAGGCCAGCAAGGCGATGAACACCACGCCCGAGACGTATTCAGGCGTCGCGGTGGTCACGATCGCCACCGTCGACAGGCTGCGGTCGGTGCGCGACCCCTCGCGCATCCCTGCCAGCACGCCGACCAGAAGCGCGGCGGGCACCATCAGCAGCATCACGAAGAACATCAGCTTGGCGGTCAGGCCCAGCCGCTTGCCGATGATGTCCGACACCG
>JAGRMK010000232.1 GCA_020441345.1 Paracoccaceae bacterium | reverse complement strand
GGCTTTCGCACAGCCCGGCGATCATCGTGTTGCGACCGGCCTCGATGCGTTTGGCGATGGCGATTTCGCCCTCGCGCGACAAGAGCTCGACAGACCCCATTTCGCGCAGATACATGCGCACCGGATCGTCGGTGCGATCCAGCGTTTCGGTGGTCGTCGTGGCGACGACCACATCCGTGCTGCCCGAGCCGGCCGTGGTTTCGGCGGGGACCGAGGCGTCGGTTTCTTCGGCTTCGTCGTCCTCGACGACATTGATGCCCATTTCGGACAGCATCGACATAACGTCTTCGATCTGTTCCGAGGCAACCTGATCGGGCGGCATCACCTGGTTGAGTTGCTCGTAGGTGATGAAGCCGCGCTCCTTGGCGGCGGCGATCATCCGCCTGACGGAGGCCTGGCTCATGTCCAGCGTGAATTCGCTGTCCTGATCTTCGGGCTTCGCGTCGTCGTTTTCTTTGGCGACCATGATTCCTCCGGCAGGGGGCGAGACGTGATTCGGCTGAGTCGAGAGATAGCGACTGGATCGGCCGAATCACAGGGGGAAGGTGAAAATTGTGTGATTCGCAGGCGGTAGTGACGCTACTTGGGGCGGGATCGGCCCTTTTTGACCCATATCTCCTGTTCGATCATGCGTGTCAGGGGGCTTTTCCCGTCGGCAGCGGCGGTATCCGAATCATCCACGGTATCGGGAAATGAAACCTTGAGCGCGCGCTCGCGCTCGCTGTTGGCCTGCTCCAGGCGCCAGGTCAGCCCCTCGTCCGCGAGATGCGCGATCTGTTCGGCAGCTTCCAGCGTCTCGCGCGCGCCGCCCTGCGTCGCGGCCAGAACGCGGAACTCATGATCCAGGAACCGCTGCGCCTCGGCGCGGTCGGAGCGGGCGCGGCGCAGGGGCAGGGTTTGCAGATAGGGCAGGGCCAGGTGGCGCTGCACCAAGTCGCCCAATTCGTCGGCGAGGCTTTCCGCGTCGGGTGCGGTATGGCTGACGCGCAGCAGGGCGCGCTGGAGGTCTTGCAGGTCAGGGCGCCGCGTCTCGAGCGCCAGAAGCCTGTCGTCAAATTCTTCCAGCAGGTCCGGGTGCGCGGCGAGCACGGTCAGGATGCTGATCACGCGCAATTCCTCGTCCGCCGTCCCCGAGCCAGCAGCCAGCAGCGAGCCGCGCGTGCCGGGCAGCGAAGGTTCGGGCGTGGATTTGCGCCAGCCGCCCCGCGTGCCACCACCGCCGCCGCGATTGGTGCCGGGGCGAAACGGCTCAGCCCGGTCCGAGAACAGCGCGCGGCGCTGTTGGCGAAAATCCTCGGCATAGTGCTCGCGCAGGCTGGGGTCTTGCAACCGGGCCAGAAGTGCCCGCAGGCGCTGGTCCAGCGCAGCGCGACGTTCGGGGCTGTCGAAGACCTGGCCGGCGATCTCGCGATCCCACAGCAGCCGCGCCATCGGCACCGCGCGGTCGATCAGCGCCTTCATCGCCACCGCCCCCGAGGCGCGCAACAGATCGTCGGGATCTTGACCACCCGGCAACAGCACGAACCGCAGGCTGTGTCCGGCGGTGATCAGCGGCAGCGCCAGATCGGCTAGCCGGTGCCCCGCGCGCAACCCCGCCGTGTCGCCGTCCAGCGCCACCAGAGGCTCGTCGTGCACCCGCCAGAGCAGACGCAACTGATCCTCGGTGATCGCGGTGCCAAGGGGGGCCACCGCCCCTTCGAACCCGGCGCCGACCAGCGCGATCACGTCCATATACCCCTCGGCGACGATCAGAGGCGTGCCCTTGCCCATCGCCGCGCGCGCCGGGCCGATATTGTAAAGCGTGCGGCCCTTGTCGAAGAGGGGCGTTTCCGGTGAGTTGAGGTATTTCGCCCGCGCGGTCTCGGCCATCGCCCGGCCGCCAAAGGCGATGCAGCGGTCGCGTGCATCGCGGATCGGGAACATGATGCGCCCGCGAAACCGGTCATAGGGCTGGCCGCCACCATCGGGCCTGGCGCATAGCCCGGCCTCGACGATCAACTCGGGCGCGACGCCGGCCTGCGTCAGGTGTTGCCAGAGCCCATGGCGGCTGTCGGGGGCAAAGCCGATATGCCAGCGTTCGCGTTGCGCCTCGGATAGCCCGCGCCGATCCAGATAGGCGCGCGCCTCGGCGGCATGGCTACCCATCAACTGCATGCGGTAATAGCGCACCGCCTGCTCCATGACCTCGATCAGTTGGGTCTTGTGGTCGGCGCGCTGACGTTCGCCGGGATCGCGCGCGGGCATTGCCATGCCGGCTTCGCGCGCCAGGGTTTCGACGGCCTCCATGAACCCGAGGTTCTGCGATTCGCGCAGAAAGGTCAGCACGTCACCCTTCGCCTGACAGCCAAAGCAGTAATAGAATCCCTTGCGGTCATCGACGTGAAACGAGGCGCTCTTTTCCTGGTGGAACGGGCAGGGCGCCCAGAAATCGCCCTTTCCCTGGTTGGATTTGCGCAGATCCCACGTTACCGCGCGGCCGATCACCTGAGCGATCGACACGCGGGTGCGCAATTCGTCGAGAAAGCCGGGCGGCAGCGACATCGGATCCCAGGATCAAGGGTGGGTCAATCAGATATAGGCGGTTCGGGAGGGCTTTCAAAGTCCCGGCATGCGGCGGGGCGCAGAGCCCGTTTGGCGTCCAAGCGTTGACAGAGCCTGAACGTGAACCGGGGGCGCGTGGCCCCCGGATGTCAAAACTGCCAGGCGCTTGTGCCACAGCCGTCCGATAAGAAGATTACTCGGACACTGGCGTGGTGTCCTCGCCGCGCGGGGTTTCCGCGGCCGGTTCGGTTCCGGCTTCGGTTTCGGGTTTGGCACGGGGCGCACGCGGTTTGCGCGCGCGCTTGGGCTTGTCCTCGGCGGGCGGTGCGTCGGCACCGCTGGCCGCCGCATCAGACCCGGACTTGTCGCTGTCTGCTGCTTGGCCGCTTGCAGCGGCCTCAGGGGCCTGTCTGGCTCGCGGGGTGCGGCGATCAGACTTGGCTTCCGGCGTTTCGACCAGCATCGAGTCGCCGGGCTCGGCATTGCCCTGCTCGCCGTCGGACCG
>JAGRMK010000231.1 GCA_020441345.1 Paracoccaceae bacterium | reverse complement strand
GCAAGGCCAAGGCCCGGATCGGCGCCATCGAAGAAGGCGACCTGCGGCCCGAGAACGTGAAGAAACTCGCCGAGGACCTGTCGGTCTCGGAACACGAGGTGGTGGACATGAACCGCCGCCTCGCGGGGTCGGACGCGTCGCTCAACATCACCGTCGGCGGCGAGGAAGGCTCGGCGAGCTGGCAGGACTGGTTGCAGGACGAGGACGCCGATCAGGCCGGGGACTATGCCGAACGCGATGAGTTCGAGGCGCGGCAGGCGATGCTGATGGAGGCGATGGATGTGCTCAACGAGCGCGAACGCGATATCCTGACCGAACGCAAGCTGGCCGAACCGGCCGTCACGCTGGAAGAGCTGTCGGCGAAATACGACGTCAGTCGCGAACGCATCCGCCAGATCGAGGTGCGGGCCTTTGAAAAGCTGCAAACCCGGATGCGGGAGATCGCGGCCGAAAAGGGCATGATCCCGGCATGACGGGGGCGGTGCGTGCAAGCACGCACCCTACGGCGCCCGGTCTGAAGCGGGATGACGGATGTGCCGTTGTCCGAGTATTTTGGGCAAGATGAAATCGGGTGGGGTTTCAAGGGGTCAGGTGCGGAGCACCGGCCAGAGCGTTGCCACCAGAAGCAGCGCCATCGCACCGTTGAACAGGCGCAGACCCGTGGGGGTGCGCAGGATGCGGCGCAACACGGTGCCCATGGCCGCCCAGACGGAAACGCAGGGCAGGTTGACCGCCCCGAATGCCAACGCGACTGCCAGGACCGAGGGAAGGTCGGCGGCGGGCGCGTAGAGCGTGTTTGCGGTCAGAGCCATCGTCCAGGCCTTCGGGTTGACCCACTGGAATGCGGCGGCTTGCAGGAACGAGAAAGGCTTTGTGGCAACGGTTGCCTGCCGGTCTGGCGGCGCCGCGGTGGCGATTTTCCAGGACAGCCAGAGCAGGTACAGCACCGAGAGCACGGTCAGCACCAAGCGGGCGGGCGGATAGGTGACGAACAGTCCGGCCAGCCCAAGCCCGACCAGCGCAACCATGACCGTGAACCCGCCGCCGATCCCCAGCATGTGCGGAAGCGTTCGCCGAAAGCCGAAATTGGCGCCCGAAGCCAGCAGCATCAGGTTGTTTGGCCCCGGTGTGATCGATGCCACGAAAGCGTAGAGGATCAGCGCAAGCAGAAGGTCGGTCGAGATCGGCATCGCAGGAACTCTGTTGATGTCGGACACATATATTCGGCATTCCCGGGCGAGGGATTGCAAAGGCTGCGATTTAGCGTCTATTTTCGCAATTGATGAGCGAAATGGATCATATCAACGAGAAGATATTGCGCAGCCTGTCGCGTGACGGGCGGATGTCGAACCTCGACCTCGCTGAGCGCGTCGGGCTGTCGCCCTCGGCCTGTTTGCGCCGGGTTCAGGATCTGGAGCGCCGGGGGGTGATCAAAGGCTATCGTGCCGTGCTGGATCCGGCGAAGACCGGTATCGGCTTCGTGGCCTATGTGACGGTTGGGCTCAATACCCACACCAAAGCCGCGCAAGAGGGTTTTGAACGGGCGATGCAAGCTGCGCCGCAGTGCCGCGAGTGCCACAACATCACCGGCACGGTGGAGTATCTGTTGCGGGTCGAGGTGGCCGATCTGGTGGCCTACAAGCATTTTCATACCGAAACCCTGGGCACCCTGCCACAGGTCAACGCGATCACCTCGTTCGTGGTGATGGGCTCACCCAAGGACGAGCGGGCTTGATGGGCGGGGCGCGGAGCGGGCACGACAAGCCGCATGGGGGGCGAGATCCTTGTGCGGTGGCCGCCGAAGAATTGCGGCCCTTCACGCCCTGGGACAGGAGAAAACACCCAGGCAGGCGCCAGAGGCCGCGTCATTGGAGCAAGCGCGCAACCCGATCGGGGTGTCGCACGCACCGCTGATCCTGGTCGTCGCCCCGTCCGAGATACAGGCGGTTGCCGGTCTGACCGGGACGGTCCCCTTCGATATCGAGGGTGCGCGGACAGCCCCTAAAGCGCAACGTGCCGTTTCGATACATGGGTGCCCGAGTTCGGACTGCGGATCCCGGCCTTGGCAATCCTGGGGCAGATACCTTGTTGCCCGACCTGGCACCGAAGGTGGCGGGGCTGCCGACAGTATCGCCGGGGATGACGCGGCTCCGGTCCGACGATCTGGCTCAATTCCGGGCGTCGCTGGGGTCTGCGACGCGCTGTTTCGCTCGGCGTCCTGGCGATCATGGCGCAAAGCTGGATCAACTGGATCTGGGGGCAGGATGGGTCTGTCGGGGCTGTTTTCTTTGGCCTTGAGGCCGCCGTGGTGGCTTTGGTTGCGCAATCACTGATCCGTATCGCCAGAAAGGCGCTGCGTGACGGCTGGTCTTGTGGCTGGGGTCCGTGGCGGCGTTGGGTTTGGGGTTGGGATGGGACCACGTCTATGCCCGGGTCGCGGTCTATGTCAGCCAGATGGCGGTCCTGACCTTTGGCGGCGCCTATGCGGTGTTGGCCTGAGTCGCCCAAGCGGCGGTAAGCGATTTCGGTTGGCTGACGGCGCCGCAGATGCTGGATGGTCTGGCGATGGCTGAAACCACGCCTGGCCCGTTGATCATGGTCACGCAATGCGTCGGGCGTCAGGGGAATGGGCGCCTGATCGCGGGTGCGGCGCTGGCAGGGGCGGGGGCGGGGGCGGGGGCGTTGCTGCTCGCGGTGGGTCTGGCCTGAACCGGATGGACGACGCCGGGCGGCTGCGCTATCAGGCCCGCACCCTTTGCCTGCCATTTCGAGGTTTTTCATGTCCGCCCACGGCTCTCCGATCCCGATGACTGCCCGTGCCTCTGGCCCCCTGCGCGGGGTGGCCGAGGTGCCGGGCGACAAGTCGATCAGTCATCGCGCGTTGATCCTGGGCGCGCTGTCGGTGGGGGAAACCACCGTGACCGGACTTCTGGAAGGCCAGGACGTGCTGGACACCGCCGCCGCGATGCAGGCCTTTGGCGCCACCGTCAGACGCCACGGGCCGGGCGCCTGGACGGTGCAGGGCGTCGGTGTCGGCGGCTTTGCCGAACCCGAACAGGTAATCGACTGCGGCAATTCGGGCACCGGGGTGCGGCTGATCATGGGCGCGATGGCGACGACGCCGATCTGCGCAACCTTCACCGGAGACGCCAGCCTCAACAAGCGCCCGATGGGCAGGGTCACGACCCCGCTGGCTGAGTTCGGCGCGCAGGCGGTGGGCCGGGCGGGCGGGCGTCTGCCGATGACGCTGGTCGGTGCCGCCGACCCGGTGCCGGTGCGTTACGTGTTGCCGGTTCCCTCGGCACAGGTAAAATCGGCGGTGTTGCTGGCCGGGTTGAACGCGCCGGGCGAAACCGTTGTCGTCGAGCCTGAGGCTACGCGGGACCACACCGAGCGCATGCTGCGCGGATTTGGCGCCGAGGTTTCGGTCGAAGATACGCCCGAGGGCCGGGTGATCACCCTGCGCGGGCGCCCCGAACTGACCGGCCAGACCGTCGCCGTGCCGCGTGATCCCTCGTCGGCGGCCTTCCCGGTCTGCGCGGCGTTGATCGTGCCGGGGTCCGAGATCACCGTTCCGGGGGTCAGCCGCAATCCGACCCGCGACGGGCTTTATGTCACGCTGCTGGAAATGGGGGCGGACATCACCTTCGAGAACGTCCGTGAAGAGGGCGGCGAGCCGGTCGCCGATTTGCGCGTGCGCTATACGCCGGGGCTGAAGGGGGTCGAAACGCCACCCGAGCGCGCCGCCTCGATGATCGATGAATTCCCGATCCTGTCGGTTGTCGCGGCCGTGGCAAAGGGCCCGACCGTGATGCGCGGCGTCAAGGAATTGCGCGTCAAGGAAAGCGACCGGATCGATGCGATGGCACGCGGGCTCGAGGCCTGCGGCGTCCAGGTCGCAGAGACCGAGGATACACTGACCGTGCAGGGCATGGCCCAGGTGCCCGGCGGGGCGGTCACGCAAAGCCGCCTCGACCACCGGATCGCCATGTCGTTCCTGGTACTGGGGTTGGTCTCGGCACGGCCGGTTTCGGTCGATGACGGCGGTCCGATCGCCACTTCGTTTCCGGTGTTCGAGCCCCTGATGGCGGGGCTTGGCGCCGCTATCGCGCGCGATCCGGCCTGATGCAGCGCGCGATTTCCTGGGGCTTGCCACTGCTGACGTTGGCGGTTTACGCCTATCTCGCGGGGTATCTGGGCCAAAGGTTGAGCGTGCAGGCGCAGGGGCAGATCCCCTTCGACCTGCGCATGTTCGGATATTCTCTGGCCGAAGCGCGCGGTTATCTTCGGGCGCTGTCTCCGGCTGGCTTCGCGCTCTATCAGGGGCCTGTGCTTTGGGCGGACACGCTGTTTCCCGTGCTGATGGGCTTGACGCTGCTGTGGTGGTTGCGGCCCATCGCGGGGGTGTTCGGCATGGTCTGCGTGCTCAGCGCCATGAGCTACGTGGCGCTGGACTGGGGCGAGAATGCCGCCATTCAGACCCTGCTCACCGCCGGGCCAGACTGGGTGGATCCAGCCGATATCCAACGCGCCAGTATCTTCACCATGGCCAAGTTCGCGGCATTTGCGCTGTCTTGCGTGCTCGCGGCGCGGCAGGGTTGGCGGCGCTGGCGCGCTTGACGTTCTAGGCCTTTTCCAACATTTCCGGGGTTAACTTGGTGGCAATAGCGCCAGGGATTTCACATTTCGAACGTCTTATCTTTCAGCTGTTCAGCGCTGGAATTTCCCAGACATCGCCCGGCGCCATCGCCTTGAACCGCGCGGGGGCAATGCCCTGCGTGCTCAATGCGCTGGCCAGAGCATTGAGCGGCGCTTCGCGTGCCTCGTCGGTCAATTGGAATGTGCCCCAGTGGTGGCCGATGCCATAGGCCGCACCCGACAAGGCGAATCCTTGCACCGCTTCCTCGGGGTTCTGGTGCTGGCCGCGCATGAACCAGCGCGGTTCATAGGCCCCGACCGGCAGGATCGCCGCGCGCAACGCCCCGTGCCGCGCGGGCAGGTCACGGTAAGGGCGCCCACCATCGAACCCGGTATCGCCGATGTGCAGAATCTTGCCGGCCGGCCCCGCGATCACGAATCCGGCCCAAAGCGCCATCGACCGGTCGTTCAGCCCGCGCGCCGACCAGTGGTGGCACGGCTCGACATGCACCCGCAACGGCCCCAGGTCGACCGCGCCGCCCCAGTCGCGCACCGCGCAGCGCAGCCCCGTTCCGGCCTCGGACAGGATGGTGTCGTTGCCCAAGGGCGTGATGACCAGCGGATCATGACGGCGCTTGAGCCGCTGCAACGTCGCCAGATCGAGATGGTCATAATGGCTATGCGTCAACAGCACCGCGTCAATCGGCGGAAGAGCGTCAAAATCCACGCCGGGCTCGGTCACGCGTTGCGGTCCGGCAAATCCCACCGGCGAAGCCCGCTCCGACCAGACCGGGTCGGTCAGCAGATTGACCCCGGCGGTCTGGATCAACAGCGTGGCGTGGCCGATCATGGTAACCGTCAGATCCTCGACCCGTGCCTCTGGCCGGGCGCGAACGGGCACCGCCACCTGCTCGGGCCAGGGTGCGCGCGCCTCGCCAAAGCGCCAGCGCAGCAGGTCCGACAACCCGTTGGGCGGCGTGCCACCAGGGTTGAAAAACCGCACCCCGTCGAAATGATCCGTCACCGGACCCTGGTAATATCGGTTGCGACTGCGTGCCACGGTGATGCCCGCCCCGATGCCAGCGGCCAGCAGG
This sequence comes from Paracoccaceae bacterium, assembly GCA_020441345.1. Classification (GTDB taxonomy): domain Bacteria; phylum Pseudomonadota; class Alphaproteobacteria; order Rhodobacterales; family Rhodobacteraceae; genus Pararhodobacter. The sequence goes on along the minus strand of JAGRMK010000231.1, from coordinate 2,601 downwards.
CCCGAGACCAGCGCGGCGCCTTTCAGAACTGCTCTGCGTTTCATGCCTGCCATATCGGTCGCGTCCCGCGAGTTGCAAGGCCCGGATGCGCAGGCGTGCGGGGTTTTCCCGGGCCCGGCTTTGATTTATGCCTCACCCTGACATCGGACGGAGGGGATCATGCGGTTCACGATTGCGGTTGACGGGCCGGCTGCGGCGGGCAAAGGCACGATCGGCCGCGCGCTGGCCGAACGCTTCGGCTTTGCCCATCTCGATACCGGGCTTCTTTATCGTGCAGTTGGCGCGAAAGGCGGCGATCCTGTCGCGGCCGCCCGTGGCCTGACGCCCGAGGATCTGTGCCGCTCCGATCTGCGCAGCCTCGCCGCGGGCGATGCCGCCAGCCGCGTAGCGGCCCTCCCCGAGGTGCGTGCGGCCCTTGTCGCCTTTCAACGCGATTTCGCGCGCCGCGCGGGCGGGGCGGTGCTCGACGGGCGCGATATCGGCACGGTGATCTGCCCCGACGCCGAGGTGAAGCTCTTCGTGACCGCCAGCCCCGAGGCCCGCGCCCGCCGCCGCTGGCTCGAAACCGGCGGCGACGAGAGCCAGGTCCTCGCCGAGGTCTGCGCCCGCGACGCGCGTGACATGAACCGCGCCGATGCTCCTCTGAAACCCGCCGACGACGCGCAACTGCTGGACACCACCGACCTCTCCATCGACGCTGCCATCGACCGCGCCGCCAAACTGGTTGCCGCGCGCCTGCCGCGCTGACCACTCGAACCGATGGGGGCGCCCCCCATCATCTGTCCAAAAATATCCTGGGGGTGAATTCGGCATCGCCGAAGAGGGGGCAACGCCCCCTGCGACACCTCTCGCCCGCGCAACGCCCGGCTTTGCCTTGGCGCGGAAAGCCGCTATAGCTGCTGCGCCGACACCAACCAGGAAATCCGATGTCCGACTCGATGCTCTCGACCGTGATCAAGCCCGTCCACCGCGAAGGGTATCCGTTCATCGGCATTTTCGCCGCCGTCACGCTTGTGCTGTTTCTGATCTGGCAGCCGCTGGGCTGGATCGGCGTGATCCTGACGATTTGGTGCTACTACTTCTTTCGGGATCCGGACCGGCACACGCCGCAGCGCGCGGGGCTGCTGGTCAGCCCGGCCGATGGCGTGATCTCGCTGATCGAACCGGCGGTGCCACCGGCCGAGTTGAACATGGGCGACGCAGCCCTGACGCGGGTCAGCGTATTCATGAACGTGTTCAACTGCCATGTGAACCGCACCCCGATCGCCGGCACGATCAGCGCCGTGTCGTATCGCCCCGGCAAATTTCTGAATGCCTCGCTCGACAAGGCCAGTGTCGACAACGAACGCAACTCGGTCGCCGTCGAAATGGCCGACGGGCGCAAGATCGCCGTGGTACAGATCGCCGGGCTGGTGGCGCGCCGGATCGTCTGCGAGGTCAAGCCGGGCGATGTGCTGGAAACCGGTGAGCGATTCGGCATGATCCGGTTCGGCTCGCGGCTGGATGTCTATCTGCCCGAGGGTGTGCACCCCTTGGTGTCGCTGGGGCAGACAATGGTTGCGGGCGAAACGGTTCTGGCCGATCTGACATCGGACGAAGCCACCCGCCTGGCCGAGGTCCGCTGAGCGATGGGGGGCCGGGACGACGATATCGCAGAGTGCCCGGATGCGGGCACTGACCGGCGCGCCTTGCCGGTGGTCCAGCTTCTTCCCAATCTCGTGACCTTGCTGGGGCTCTGTGCCGGTCTGACCTCGATCCGGTATGTGCTGCAGGATTCCTACCAGGTCGCCGCCGCGCTGCTGATCCTGTCGGCGATCATCGACGGGATGGATGGACTGCTGGCGCGCAAGTTGAACGCCGCCAGCCAGTTCGGCGCCGAGCTGGATTCCCTGAGCGATTTTGTCTGTTTCGGGGTCGCCCCGGGGATCTTCGTGTATCATTTCGTGCTGCACGGTATGCCGGGCCTGGGCTGGGTTTTCGTGCTGGTCTATGTGCTGTGCGCCTGTCTGCGACTGGCGCGGTTCAACGTCAACCGCGATGCCCCACCCCCGCCCGGACGCGCGCATTTCGTCGGTGTTCCGGCACCGGCCGGGGCGATGCTGGCATTGTTGCCGGTGTTTCTGGCATTGGCCGGATGGGTCAATACCCAATCCTGGCCGGTCCCGGTGGCGTTGTATGTGGCGCTGGTGGGTCTGTTGATGATCTCGCGTTTGCCAACCCCGTCGCCCAAGGGGCTGACGGTGGCGCGGCATCATTCGGTTTGGGTGTTCCTGGGCGTCGCGGTGTTTGCCGGGGCGTTGGCGATGCGGCCCTGGACGGTGCTGGTCCTGACCGATCTGGCCTATCTGACGGTGCTTGCACAGGGCAGCTGGGCGCATCGCCGCCGCTTGTCCTGAGGCGGGCTGGCGGTGTTTTTCCCGCTTGACGGCGCCGGAATGGGCGGCTATCCCCCCTGCATCGCGCGGTTGTAGCTCAGTTGGTTAGAGTACCGGCCTGTCACGCCGGGGGTCGCGGGTTCCCGCCCCGTCAACCGCGCCACCTTCCCCCGATACCGGTCCGCCGCCCGAGCGTGCAAGACGCCAAGCTCCATGCCGCCGGCGT
>JAGRMK010000230.1:4593-4776 GCA_020441345.1 Paracoccaceae bacterium | reverse complement strand
AGGCGCTGGTGCCGATGGCGCGGCTCGCAGGCTATGACGTGCAGGTGATCGACCCGCGCGAGGCCTTCGCCAACCGCGACCGGTTTCCCGATACCGAACTGGTCCATGACTGGCCCGACGAGGCACTCGAAGCGGTCGGGCTGGACGCCCGCTGCGCGGTGGTAACGCTGACCCACGATCCCA
>JAGRMK010000230.1:4095-4407 GCA_020441345.1 Paracoccaceae bacterium | reverse complement strand
GCGACCCCGGCGGAAATTGCCCTGTCCATCCTGGCGCAGATGACGGCGGTCCTGCGGGGCGTATCTTGATCTTTGGCGCCGTCCCTGTGGCGCAGGCGCTGGGCGCGGTGCTGGCCCATTCGGTGCCGGTCGCGGGCGGCCGCCTGCGCAAGGGGCGGATACTGGACGCGGCCGATCTGGCGGCGCTGACCGGGGCCGGGCATCGGCAAGTCACCGTGGCGCGGCTGGGTTCCGGGGATCTCGACGAGGATGCAGCAGCGCAAGCCGTGGCGCGTGCGCTGGTGCCCGATCCGGCGGCATCTGGGCTGACGG
>JAGRMK010000230.1:0-3964 GCA_020441345.1 Paracoccaceae bacterium | reverse complement strand
CGGATGGATCCGGGCGGCATGTTGGCAACTGTGAAGATCATCCCCTATGGCGTTGACAAAACGTCTGTTTTTATGGCTTGCCAGGCAGGGCGCGCGGCGTTGTCGCTGGCGCGTCCGGTGCTGCGCCATGCGACTCTGATCGAGACAATCGTGGCCGATGAAAAACCCGATGGACCTGTGCCGGCGACCGACAGCAAGGGCTACCGCATAACCGCCGAGCGCCTGGCGCGCCTGGGCGTGGATCTGGCCGCGGCAGAGTGCGTGGCGCATGACGAAGCGGCGCTGTCGCGCGTTCTGGTTGACGTGGCGGCGCGGAACGCCGTGGATCTGATCCTGATCCTTACGGCCTCGGCAACATCGGACAGCCAGGACACCGCGCCGGCCGCCCTGCGTCGTGCGGGTGGCGCCGTGGCCCATTTCGGCATGCCGGTCGATCCCGGAAATCTTCTGTTTATCGGTGACTTGCGCGGCGTTCCCGTGATCGGATTGCCGGGCTGCGCGAAAAGCCCCGCGCTGAATGGCGCGGACTGGGTGATGGAGCGGGTGATCTGTGGCCTGACCGTGACCCGCGCCGAAATTCAGAGCATGGGCGTCGGCGGTTTGCTCAAGGAAATTCCGACGCGGCCCAGACCGCGCCAGCCCATCGGCTGATGGCGGGGACTACGCCTAAGGTGGCATATCGCCCCTTGCCGCCCCGTGCTTAACTTTGCGTATCCTAAGGGAGGGATTCATGACGAAGGTAACCTTGACGGTGAACGGCCGCGCCATGTCGGGCGAAGCCGAGGGCCGCACGCTTCTGTCCGCGTTCTTGCGCGAGGAACTGGGCCTGACCGGCACGCATATCGGTTGCGATACCAGCCAATGCGGGGCTTGCGTTGTGCATGTCGATGGCAAGGCGGTGAAAAGCTGCACGATGCTGGCGCAAGAGGCCGAGGGCGCGAAGATCACCACCATCGAAGGCATGGCCAACGCGGATGGCTCGCTGGGTGTGATCCAACAGGCGTTCCAGGATTATCACGGCCTGCAATGCGGGTTCTGCACGCCGGGCATGGTGATGTCGGCGGCGGCGCTTCTGGCCGAGAACCCGAAGCCCACCGAGGACGAGGTGCGTCATTATCTGGACGGCAACATCTGCCGCTGCACGGGCTATCACAATATTATCCGTGCGGTGCTTGCGGCCTCAGGACAGGACGTGTCCGGGCTTGGTGTGGTCGCTGCGGAATGATCCGGCTTCGCTCTGCCCTGGTTGCATCGGTCCTGTGCATGATCCCCGTTGTGGCGCAAGCCGAGGGGTTCGTGACCACCGATCTTGGCGCGGCGGGCGATCTGGACTCTTGCATGTTTCGGGCACAGCGGTCGCTCAACTTTCTGGCGATGGAGCCACGAAACGGGGGGGCGACCGTTTACAGCGGGCCGTGGTCCGTAGCTGTCTATGACATGCAACCGGGTAGCGTGGATGTGACCATCGTCTGCCCCCTTCGGGACAACCAGGTGCCGGTGGCTTTGGTCCTGGCCCACAGCGACGGCCCGGAATCCGAGCGTGTTGCGGTCGTCAACTATGTTGTCGACCGATGGAACGCCACGGGTCAAGCGCGCGACCCCGGTGCCGTTGGCAAATGATGCGGACCCCGGCGGCGCCCGGTCGCGGCGCCCGGGGTCATTGAACCAATAACCGTAAGATATGGGTCAGCCCGTATCAATTCAGGGAGGAACACATGCCCAAAGACGGTGGCATTGGCGCCAGCACCAAGCGGCGCGAGGATATTCGTTTTCTGACCGGCGAAGGGGTCTATACCGACGACCTGAACCTGCACGGCCAGTGTTTCGCGGTGTTTGCCCGCTCGACCGTCGCGAACGGCCGGATCGGCACGATCAACACCGCAAATACGCTGGCCATGCCGGGCGTTCTGGCGGTGTTCACCGGTGAGGATTTCAAGGACATGGGTGGCAATCCGGCGGGCTGGCTGATCAACAGCCGCGACGGCACGCCGATGCGCGAACCCAAGCGCCCGGTGCTGGCCCATGGCAAGGTGCGCCATGTCGGCGATGCCTATGCCGCGGTGATCGCGGAAACCTATGCCCAGGCCAAGGATGCGGTCGAGCAACTGGCGATCGACACCGAGATCGAGGATCTGCCGGCCATCGTCGACATGAAGGCCGCCGTGGCGAACCCCGACAACCGGGTGCACGACGAAATCCCCGACAATCTGTGCTTTGACTGGGGCTGGGTCGAAGACAATCGTGCTGCTGTCGATGAAGCCATCAAGAACGCGCCGCATGTCACCACGCTGGAACTGGTCAACAACCGGCTGGTCCCGAACGCAATGGAGCCGCGCGCGTCGATCGGCGAATATTTCCCCGGCACCGGCGATTACAAGCTGACCACCACCAGCCAGAACCCGCACCTGCACCGGCTGCTGATCTCGGCCTTCGTGATGGGCATTCCCGAAAACAAGCTGACCGTGGTTGCGCCCGATGTGGGCGGCGGCTTCGGGTCCAAGATCTATCACTATGGCGAAGAAGCCGTGGTGCTGGCGGCGGCGAAAAAACTCAAGCGACCGGTCCGCTGGACGGCAGAGCGCACCGAAAGCTTCCTGACCGATGCGCATGGCCGCGACCATGTGACCAAGATCGAACTGGCTTGCGAAAAGGATGGCACCTTCATCGCCTTCCGCACCGAGACCCTGGCCAATGTCGGCGCCTATCTGTCGAACTTTTCGACCGCGACGCCGACCTTCCTGCATGGCACACTGATGGCTGGCCCCTACAAGGTGCCGCATGTCTATGTGAACCTGAAAACCGTGTTCACCAATACCGCGCCGGTCGATGCCTATCGCGGCGCGGGCCGCCCCGAGGCAACCTATTCGCTCGAGCGCGTGGTCGACAAGATGTGCCGCGAGCTGGGGTTGGACCCCTACGAAGTGCGGCGCAAGAACTTCATCACCCCCGACATGTTCCCCTACACCACGCCGGTTGGCCTTGTGTATGACACCGGCAACTATGCCGCGACCTTGGACAAGGCGATGGAGATCGCCGATGTCGCCGGGTTCGAGGCGCGTGTGGCCGACAGCGCCCGGCGTGGCAAGCTGCGCGGGATCGGCCTGTCGACCTGGATCGAGGCCTGCGGCATCGCACCGTCCAATCTGGTCGGCGTTCTGGGGTCTCGCGTCGGTCTCTATGACGCGGCGACAGTGCGGGTGAACGCCACCGGCAACATCAGCGTGATGACCGGTGCCCACAGCCACGGCCAAGGCCATGAAACGGTGTTTGCTCAGGTCGTCGCGGAAAAGCTGGGCATCGACCCGGCCAGCGTCGAAATCGTGCATGGCGATACGTCCAAGATCCCGTTCGGCATGGGCTCTTACGGCTCGCGGTCGCTGGCGGTTTGTGGCTCGGCGATGAACAACGCCGTCGACAAGATCATCGCCAAGGGCAAGAAGATCGCTGCACATATGTTGGAAGCCGCCGAAGAGGACATCACCTTCGCGGATGGCGCCTTCTCGGTCGCGGGCACCGACAAGTCGAAGACCTTCGGCGAGATCGCGTTTTCCGCCTATGTGCCGCACAACTACCCGCTGGAAACCCTGGAACCGGGGCTGGAAGAAACCGCCTTCTACGATCCGGCGAACTTCACCTATCCTGCCGGAGCCTATCTGTGCGAGGTCGAGGTGGACGCCGAAACCGGCAAGGTCGATGTCGTGGCCTTCCATTGCGCCGATGACTTCGGCAATGTGATGAACCCCCTGATCGTCGAGGGGCAGGTGCACGGCGGTGTCGGACAGGGAATCGGTCAGGCTTTGTGCGAGCAAACGACCTATGACGAAAACGGCCAGCTCTTGTCCGGGTCTTACATGGATTATGCCATGCCCCGCGCCGAGGATGTGCCGTTCTACACGGTCGACTACAGCTGCAACACGCCCTGCACCCACAATCCGCTGGGCGTCAAGGGCTGCGGCGAGGCCGG
>JAGRMK010000229.1:4722-9953 GCA_020441345.1 Paracoccaceae bacterium | reverse complement strand
CATGAGAAACCACAGCTAGCGCACCGGCTGCCCCTCGCGCCAGACGCCGCAGAGCTGCAAATCGGTATCCAGGCAGACAAAATCAGCCGGTGCGCCGGGCGCGATCCGGCCCCGATCCGGCAGGTCCAGAACCCGCGCCGGGATCGCTGTCGTCATCGCCAGCGCGGTCTCCAGCGGCACCCCTGCCCCCTGCACCATCCAGCGCAGCGATTGCGGCAGGCTGGTGTCGGCGCCCGCCAGCGTGCCATCCTCCAGCGTCAGGCGCCCGTCGTGCCGCGAGATCCGGCGCCCGTTCAGGGTGAACCCCGTCAGATCGGTGCCCGCCACCGCCATCGCGTCGCTGACCGCAAAGACACGCCCCGGCTTGGCGCTCAGCGCCACGCGCAGCGCCGTGGCCGCGACATGCTCGCCATCGGCGATGATCCCCGCCCAGACCGGTGCATCCAGCGCCGCCCCCACCAGCCCGGGCGCGCGGTGGCCCAAGGGGCTCATCGCATTGAACAGATGCGTCACGCAGGTCGCGCCTGCGTCAAAGGCCCGTCGCGCGGTCGCCTCGACGGTGCCGCTATGCCCGAGGCTGACGATCACCCCCGCCGCCGCGAGCGCCGCGATCTGGTCGAGGCTGGCGTTTTCCGGGGCCAGCGTCACCATCAGGGTCGGCAGGTCATGCGCGGCATCGATCAGCGCCGCCAGATCGGCGTCGGTCAGCGCGCGGATCAGTCCCGGATCATGCGCGCCCTTGCGCGCGGGGTCCAGAAACGGCCCCTCCAGATGCAGCCCCAGGAACCCCGGAAGCGCCGCCTGAGCCGCGCGCCGCCCGGCGTCGAGCACCGCCATCATCACCGCGGAGTCCGATGTGATCAGCGTCGGCAGAATCCCGGTGCTGCCCAGGCGACCATGCGCCGCGCAGAGCGTCGCCAGCGCGGCATCCGGGTCGCCCTGGCCCAGCATCGCGCCGCCGCCGCCATTGACCTGCAGGTCCAGAAAGCCCGGGCCCAGAATCGCGTCGCCCAGATCGGTGACCGGCGCCGCGCCGGGTGCCGCACCGGCGGCAATCACATCGACGATGCGCGCGCCGTCGGTCAGCACCGCGCAATCATCACGCAGCATCTGCCCGTCGAAAATCCGCCTGGCCCGCCAAACCCTGATCATCCTGCCCTCTCAGCCATTCGGCGCGACGAAAGCATATCGCGACCCGCGCGTCACTCTGGAAGTTTGACGCAGGCGGGCGCGGCGCCCTTGTCTGACCAGGCTTCACCACGCATCGGGGCGGGATGCGGCCTCATCGGCGCGAATCAGGTCCTCTTCCTGCTGGGGATCGGGCACCGCAACGACCCGCTGCACGAAGAGTCCCGGCGTGATCACCTGTTCGGGGTCGATCCCGCCCGGCTCCACGATGCGCCTGGCCTGCACCACGGTTAGGGTCGCGGCGGCGGCCATAAGAGGGTTGAAATTGCGCGCCGCCAGTCGATAGGTCAGGTTGCCCAGCGTGTCCGCGGTTTCGGCCTTGATCAGGGCCACATCGGCGCGCAAGGCGCGTTCCTGCACATACATCTTGCCATCGAACTCGGCCACAGGCTTGCCCCGCGCCAGTTCGGTGCCATAGCCGGTGGGCGTGTAGAACGCGGGGATCCCGGCACCGCCCGCGCGGATCCGCTCGGCCAGCGTGCCCTGCGGAACCAGCTCCAGCGCGACCTCGCCGGCGAGATACCGCGCGGTGAAAGCCCGCGCGTCGCGGGTGCGGGGATACGAGCAGATGACCTTGCGCACCATGCCCGCGTCGAGCAGCGCCGCCACCCCGACCCGCCCGGTGCCCGCGTTGTTGTTGATCACCGTCATGTCGCGCGGGTGCCCTGTGGCGCGGAACCGCGCGACCAGCGCGTGCATCAACTCGATCGGAGCGCCAGAGCCTCCGAACCCGGCGATCATCACGCTGGCCCCATCGTCGATATCCGCGACCGCCCCGGCCAGCGTCGCACAGGTCTTGTCCACGCGCGTGCCTCCCTCCTCGTGTTCGCACCGGTGTAGGACGCCGGGCCGTGACCGGCAAGCGACAGCCGCGGCCCCCCTGTCCGCGTTACCCCTTGTCGCCGCGCGCGTTTTCCCGCACCGTCACGGCGACATGAACGCACCCTTTCGTTTTCTGCATTCCGGTGATCTGCACCTCGGGCGCCGTTTCGGCAACCTGCCCGAAGAGGTGCGATCTCGCCTGGTCGAGGCCCGCCACCAGATCCTGCACCGGCTGGCCGAGGCCGCGCGGGCGCAGGGCGCGTGCGATGTGTTCCTTGCCGGCGACACCTTCGACACCGAAACCCCCTCGGACCGGATCTGGCGGCAGGCACTGGCGGCGATGGCGGCGGCCGAGGGGCTGCGCTGGTGGATCCTGCCCGGCAACCACGACAGCCTGGGTGCAGAAACCCTCTGGGCGCGGCTCGCGGCACAGGCGTCGGACAATGTGCGCGTGCTGACCGCCGCCGCGCCGGTCGATCTGGCGCCGGGTGTAGTGCTCTTGCCTGCGCCCCTGCCGCGCCGCCGTCCGACGCAGGATCTGACAGCCTGGATGACCGAGGCCGCGACACCCGAAGGGGCGCTGCGTCTGGGCCTTGCGCATGGGCCGGTAAAGGATTTCAGCGAAGAGGGCAGCAGCGCCGAGGCAATCATCGCGCCCGACCGCGCGCGCAGCGCGGGGCTGGATTACCTGGCACTGGGCGACTGGCACGGGCAGGTTTTCGTGGGTGACCGCACCGCCTATGCCGGAACGCCGGAAGCCGACGGGTTTCGCCACACCGGCCGCGGCGCCTGCCTGGCGGTCAGCGTCGAACCGGGGCGCGTGCCCGGAATCACCCGCATCGAAACCGGTCAATTCCACTGGGCCGAAGCGCCCCTGCCGCTGGTTCCCGGCCAGGATCCCGCACCCGCCCTGGCCGCGCTGATGCCCGCCGCTGCCGCCGCGCGGCGCGACCACATGCTGCGGGTGCGCGTCAGCGGGCGGGCGACACTGGCCGACCATCTGGCATTGCAGGATCTGGCGCAGGCGCTGGCTCCCGATTTCGCGCATTTCGTGCTGGAAACCGCCGCGCTGGACACCGAAATCGATGCGGCGGACCTGGAAACGCTGGACCACGGCGGCGCGCTCAGGCTGGCGGCCGAGGGGCTGGCCGACCGGGCGCAGAACCCGGCTCTGGCCGAGACCGACCGCCGGATCGCCGCGGGCGCGCTGAACCGCCTCTATGCCTATCTGCGCGAGGGTGCATGAAACTGCGGTCAATCACGCTTTCGGATGTGCGCCAGTTCAGCCGCCCGGTCATCGTGGCCGGGATCGGCGACGGGCTGAACGTGCTGTCGGCACCCAATGAATCGGGCAAATCGACGCTGTTCGACGCGATTCAGGCGCTGTTCTTTGTCCCCCACCGCTCAACCAGGATCGGGCCCTTGCGCCCCGACATCGGCGGCAACCCCGAAATCACGCTGGAGATCGAGCACGACGGCGCGCTGCACCGGCTGCACAAACGCTGGGGCCGTGGCGCGCTGGCCGAGGTGACGCGCTCGGGCCGGATCATCGCCAAGGGCGACGAGGCCGAAGCGTTCATCGCCGGCCTGACCCTGCCCGCCGACGAGGGCGGTCCGGCGGGGCTGCTCTGGGTTCGGCAGGGTCTGACGGCGCTGGACGAGGGCAGCAGCAAGGAACAAAAGGCCGCAGAGACCGCGCGGCGTGACCTGATGTCCTCTGTCACCGGCGAGTTCGAGGCCCTGACCGGCGGCAAGCGGATGGACCGGGCGCTGGCCCGTGCGCGTGCCGAACGCGACGCGCTGGTCACACAGCGCGGCGCCAGGGCGGGCGGCGCGCTGGACACCGCGCAAAAACAGGTCAAGGCCTTGCAGGAGCACCACGACGCGCTGTCGGCCAAGGCCGCGCGACTGCGCGAGGCGCTGGACCAACGCCGCCACAAGCGCCGCACACTGGAAGATCTGAGCGACCCGGTCGAGGCGCGCGACCGCACCGACCGGCTGACACAGGCGCAGACCGCCTTTGCCGCCGCCGAACGTCACGCCGAGGCCTTGCGTGCCACCACCGCGCAGATGCAGGCCGCGACCCTGGCCCGCGACTCGGCTGCGCAGCAAATCGCCCGCCGCGCGCGCCTGCACAGGGATGCCGCGCGGCTGGCGCAAGACCTGGCACTGGCGGCGGATCTGGCCGACCAGACCAGCGCCCAGGCGGCGCAGAGCGAAACCGCTCTGCAGGCCGCCACCCGGCAGGCGCAGGACGCGCATACCGCGCGCCGGGCACTGGACCAGCGTCTGAACGCCGCCCTCCGGGCCGCCGCGCGCCAGTCGCAACAAGCCCGCCACGCCGATTTGTCCCGCGCGCTGACCCAGGCCGAGGCGCTGGTCACCACCCTGCCCTCTTTGCGTCAAGCCGCCGCGCTTGGCCCCGATGCACTTTCCGCACAGGCCATTGACGACGCACAGCGCGCGTTGCAGCTTGCCGAAGGGCTGGCCAGTGCCGCGGCGCCACGCATCACGCTGGACTATGCCAGCCCCGACACCCCGCGCGCGACCCTCGACGGGGCTCCGCTGACCCCAGAAACCCCGATTCCCGCTCGCGCCATCATCGACCTGCCGGGCTATGGCCGTCTGACCGTCGATCCCGGCCGCAGCACCGTCGATCCACGGCAGAGCGCGCGCGCGCGCGACGCGCTGGCGGACCTGCTGGCGCGGTTTGCCCTCCCCTCGGCCGAGGCAGCCCGCGCCGCCGCCCGGACGCGACAGGCCGCCGAAGCGGCGCTACGCGAGGCCCTCGCGGATCTCAAGCGGCTTGCACCCGACGGAGTCGAGGCCCTGCGCGCCGAATGCGCGCGGATCGCGCCCGACGAGTCAGAGGCCGCAACTGAAGACCCCGAAACCGCGCAATCCGCCGCCAACGCCGGAGCCCGCGCCGCCGAGAACGCGGACCTCGCCGTCGAGGCGGCGCGCGCGCGGCGCGATGCCGCCGCCGAACAGGCCCTGCGCGCCCGCGTCGACCGAGACGCCTTGCAACACCGCCAGACAGAGGCCCAGGGCGCACTCGATGACCTGCCCGATGCCGCGACGCTGGCCGCCATCGGTGCCGAGGCCGAGATCGCGCTGGCCGAGGCGGTCGCACAACATGCCGCGCTGGCCAGCGATGCGCCCGATCTTCAGGCCTGCCGCGTGACTCTGGATCGCGCGCGCGCCGTCCTGCGACAAGCCGA
>JAGRMK010000229.1:0-4671 GCA_020441345.1 Paracoccaceae bacterium | reverse complement strand
ACACCCAGGCGGGCGACGGCGTCGATGAAGACCTTGCAGATACCGCCCTGCAACTGGGTGCCGCGCAGGCGACGCTGGCCGCGCAAGAGCACGAAGTCGCGGTGTTGCTAACCTTGATCGAGGCGTTGGAAACCGCGCAATCCTCGGCCCGGGATCGCTATTTCGCGCCGGTTCTCGCCGAGTTGCGCCCGATGCTGCGGTTGCTCTGGCCCGATGCGGAACTGCAGTTCGACGGCGACAGCCTGCTGCCCAGCGCGCTGGTGCGCGACGGGAACGCTCAATCCATCGGCTCGCTGTCGGGTGGGACGCGTGAACAGATCGCGCTGCTGGTGCGGTTGGCCTTCGCCCGGCTGCTGGCGAAAAACGGCCAACACGCACCGGTCATCCTTGACGACGCGCTGGTCTATACCGATGACGACCGTATCGAACGGATGTTCGACGCGCTGCACGCGCAGGCGGGCGATTTGCAGATCCTGGTGCTGAGTTGCCGCAACCGTGCACTCAGGGCGCTGGGCGGGCGCAAGCTGACCATCGAATCCGTCGCCGCCGATGCCTGACTCAAGAAATCCGTTGACAGGTGCCCCCAGCACGGCCAGATTTTAATCAGGCGACTAATTAAGGGGGGATTCGCCCGTGGCTCGAACCGCCGAACACCGGCTGGAGCGCGGCGAGGCGCAGGATGCGATCCTGGACGCAGCCGAGGTGATATTTGCCGACAACGGGTTTCACGGCGCCACAACCCGTGCCATCGCCGAACACGCCCAGGCCAATGCCGCATTGATCCACTATTATTTCGGCTCGAAAGAGGCGCTTTATGAGGCGGTGATCGCCCGGCGCTCTGGCGCGATCAACGACGAGCGGCGCGCGCGCCTGGCGCAGCTTCACGCCGAGGGCACGCCGACGCTGGAGGCGATTCTGGATGCACTGTTGCGTCCGACGGTGGCGTTGGGGCGTGACCCAGCACGCGGCGGGGCGCATTACGCGCGGCTGCTGGGCCATGCCGCCTCGGGCACCGATGAGCGCTCGCGCCGCCTGACCGGCACGCATTACAACGCCATCGCCCGCGTGTTCATAACCGAACTGGGCAGCGCCGTGCCGCATCTACACCCCGAAGACGCGGTGCGCGGCTATCTGAACGCCATCGCCATCGGCATTTCGCTGATGGCCCCCACCGGCCGCAGTCAGGATCTGTCCGGCGGGGCGCTGCACGACGACGATCTGGAGGAGATCATCGGTCAGGCAGTGCGTTTCATCGCGGCGGGCATTCGCGCGCTCGCCAGATCACCCGGCTGACGCCGGGGTATTCCGTGCGGCCGGGCCCAAGATCCCGGCGCGCGTTCACCACGTGGAGGAGACCACAGATGACCAAGACACTTCGCGGCCTGCTGGCCGGAACCGCCCTGGCAACGGGGGTGACGGCGGGTCTGGCCCTGCCCGTCATGGCGCAGGAAACCATCAGCGTCACCATCGTCAACGGACACCCGCCGATTTTCCTGTGGGTCAAGCACCTGACCGAAACCTTCATCCCGACGGTTGACGCCGCTCTGGAGGGATCGGGCTATGCGATCGACTGGACCGAGGCCTATGGCGGCAGCCTGGCGGCGGTCGGCGGCGAACTGGACGCCATCGAGGACGGGCTGGCCGAGGTCGCGGCGATCCCCACCGTGTTCCTGCCCACCAAGCTGCCGCTGCAGAACGTCACCTACAACACGCCTTTCGGGCCGTCTGACCCGCAGATGGTGATGGATGTGATGGACGGGCTGCATGACTCGATCCCCGGCATGACCGAAAGCTGGCACGCCTATGACGCAGAATATCTGGGCGGCGGCTTTGCGCTGGACAATTACCTGCTGATGACCAGCTTCCCGGTCAACTCGATCGACGATCTGGCCGGGCGCCGGATCGGCGCGCCGGGGCCTGCCGTGAACTGGCTTGAAGGGACCGGCGCGGTCGGCGTCGCGGGGAACCTCACGACCTATTACAACGACATCCAGACCGGCGTTTTCGAAGGGGTGATCGTATTCCCGACCGCCGCCGCTCCGGCCCGGCTGCAAGAGGTCGCGCCCTATGTCACGGTGACCAATTTCGGCGCGCAATACGCGGGCACGCTGGTCGCCAACCAGACCTGGATGGCTGACCAGCCCGAAGTGGTGCAGAACGCGCTGCGCGCCGGCGCCGAGGCCTATACCGCCGCCTATATCGCCGAACAGACGGCGCGGGTCGCGGCGGCGATGGCGGCAATCGCGCCAGATCCGGCGATGCTGCACACCCTGTCGGACGAAGAACGCGCGCGCTGGGCCGGAGTTCTGCCCGACATCGCGGGGACCTGGGCGGCGAATGCCGATGGCATGGGCCTGCCGGGAACCGAGGTGTTGAACGCCTATGTCGGTGCCTTGCAGGCGGCGGGGGCCAGCCTGGGCCGCGACTGGACGATGCGCTGAGGCTCCTTGGGGGCGCGCATCCGTCGCGCCCCCATCCAACAACCCGGAGCACGCGATGTCCGCGATCCAAAACCTGCCCACGGGGCTCTGGCTGTTTGACGCCTTTGCCCGACTGCTGAACCGCGTGACCGCCCTCTTGTCGGCGCTTGGCACGGTGCTGATTCTGGGAATCATGCTGCTGATCGCCGTTGACGTGGCGGGCCGGTTCTTCTTTGGCAACCCGATTGCCGGGGTGCCCGAGATCGTTGCGATGTCGATCCTGGCCATCGTGTTTCTGCAAATTGCCAACACCACCGCCGAGGGCAAGCTGACCCGATCGGACGCGCTGCTGGGCGCCCTGGCGCGACGCGCGCCGCGTCTGGCCGAAGGTTTCGACGCGGTGCTGCACGGCGCGGGCGCGGTGCTGCTGGCGATCCTGATTTCCGCTTTCTATCCGCAATTCCTGCGGTCTTACGGACGCGGCGAGATGATCGGCACGGTGGGCCAGTTCCTTGCGCCGATCTGGCCGGTGCATGGCGTCGTGCTGCTGGGCGCGGGCCTGATGTTCCTGGTTTTCGCGATGCGCGCACTGGCGCTGGCGATCCGGGCGATCCGGGGGCTGCCCGCATGACCGGGGTCGAAATCGGCCTGTGGTCCTTGGCCGGTATCCTGGGCCTGATCTGGCTGGGGATGCATGTCTCGGTGGCGTTGGCGCTGGCCAGTTTCGCCGGCGTCTGGGCGCTGCGCGACAACCCGACCTATGCCGCGCGCCTGTTGTCGCTGGCCACGCGCGAGAGCATTTCCAGCTACCTGTTCGGCGTCGTGCCTCTGTTCGTGCTGATGGGTCTGGTGGTCAGCCGCGCCGACATCGGGCGCGACACGTTCGACGTGGCCAACCGCGCGCTGGGGCGGCTGAAGGGCGGGCTGGGCATGGCCACGGTCGGGGCCAACGCGATCTTTGCCGCGATCACCGGGATATCCATCGCCTCGGCGGCGGTGTTTGCCAAGGTCGCCGTGCCGGAAATGATGCGCATCGGCCATACCGCGCGCTTTGCGACCGGCGTCGTCGCGGGCTCGTCGGTGCTGGGGATGCTGATCCCGCCCAGCCTGCTGTTGATCCTCTATGGCATTCTCGCCGAGCAATCGGTGGGCCATCTGTTCGTTGCAGGCGTCGGGCCGGGCGTGGTGCTGGCGCTGGCATTCTGCATCGGAATCGCGGTGATGATGCGGCTGATGCCGGGGTTCACCGGCACGCCCCGCCCGGCTTCGCCCGTTGCGCAAACGGGTTCGCTGGCCGCCGATACCGTGACCAAGCTCGCCCCTATCGCCGCGCTGATCGCGCTGGTATTGGGTGGCATCTATGGCGGCGTCTTCACGCCGACCGAGGCCGGCGCCATCGGCGCGCTGGGGGCCATCGTCATCGCCGGGCTGAAACGCCGGATCACGCCGCGCATCCTGTGGCAGGTCACGCTTGAAACCGGGCATATAACCGCCTCGATCTGTTTCCTGATCATCGCCGCGACGATGTATTCGCGTTTCCTGTCCCTGTCTGGCCTGCCCGCCTTTGTCACCGAATGGGCCATCGCGCAGGATCTGGGCGTGACCGGCTTCGTGCTGCTCTACTGTCTGATCCTGGTGGTGTTGGGCACGATCCTGGACAGTTCCTCGATCATGATGATCACGCTGCCGCTGGTCTTGCCGAT
This sequence comes from Paracoccaceae bacterium, assembly GCA_020441345.1. Lineage (GTDB taxonomy): Bacteria > Pseudomonadota > Alphaproteobacteria > Rhodobacterales > Rhodobacteraceae > Pararhodobacter. Next base: position 548 of record JAGRMK010000229.1, on the reverse strand, counting down.
CGCTACCGCCTTGCAGATCGACCTGATCTGGTTTGGCATCGTCACCGTCCTGGCCGTTGAAATCGGGTTGCTGACCCCGCCTCTTGGCCTGTCGGTCTATGTCATCAAGGGCGCGCTCGACGATCCGTCGATCCCGCTGGGCGACGTGTTTCGCGGCGCCCTGCCGTTTGCGCTGATCATGGCGGTCGTGCTGGTTCTGATCGTCGCCTTTCCCCCGATTGCCACGGGTCTTTTGTAAGGAGCCTCGCCATGAAACTCATCGACCTGTCGGTTGCGCTGGAAATGGGCATCGCCTCGGATCCGCCAATCATGGAGCCGAAGATCACCTATCTGAACCATCGCCAGACGCAGGGCCAGATGACCGGGTTTTTCCCCGGCATGACCGCCGACGACCTGCCTGACGGCGACGGCTGGGCCGTCGAGATGATGGAGATTTCCACCCATAACGGCACCCATCTGGACGCGCCTTATCACCATCATTCGACGATGGACCGCGCGCTGGTGCCCGGCGGGCGCCCGGCGATCACCATCGACGAGGTGCCGCTGGA
>JAGRMK010000228.1 GCA_020441345.1 Paracoccaceae bacterium | reverse complement strand
GACAAGACCGGCGGGCTGACCGAGGCGCTGGCGCTGCGTGCGGCGGCGCGCGCGGATGGCTACTCGGTGATGGTCGGCTGCATGGTCGGCACCTCGCTGGCGATGGCGCCTGCGGTTCTGGTGGCGCAGGGAGCGGTGGTGACGGATCTGGACGGTCCACTATTGCTGGCCGAGGACCGCGCCATGCCGTTGCGTTACGACGAGGCAGGGGTGCATCCGCCCGACGCGGGACTCTGGGGATAAGCGGCGGCGCGGATCAGCCAGTCGCGCACGGTCGCGGCGGCGGGGCCGATGGCGCCGCGCCGGCTGAGCAGGTAGTAGCCGCGCGGATCGTGCAGGCATTGTGGATGGACCTGGACCAGGCGGCCGCGGGCGATCTCGGGCGCGACCATGAAATGCGCGCCCAGGGCTATCCCCTGGCCTTCGATCGCGGCATCGAGGGCCAGGGTGATCTGGCTGAAGCGCAGATTGCGCCCAGAGGGCGGTTGCGCGATGTGCAGCGCGTCGCGCAGAAAGCCGGGCCAGAGGTTGAGGCTGTCGTGCAGCAGGACGTGCCGGGGGATCGCCTGGGCCGTCAGGCCCCCGTCCGCCACTGATGGCGCGGCCACGGCGATCAGGTCATTGACGAACAGCAATTGCGAATCGAGGCTGGCACCGAAGGGGGGCTGGCCGAACCGGATGGCCAGATCGATGCCGTCGGCGTGAAAGCTGAGCACCGTGTCCGTTGCGACGATGCGCAGGTCGATTTCCGGGTGCCGGCGGGTGAAATCGTCGAGATTGGGGATCAGCCAGCGGGCTGCGAAGCTGGCGGTGACGCTGAGTGTCACCGCGCGCGCCACGGGCTTCAGCGTTTGCGTCGCGGCGATCAGCGTGGCGAAGGCGCTTGCGACCTGGGCGTGATAGGCGCGGCCCGGCGCAGTCAGCGTGAGGCCGCGCGCGTGGCGCGTGAACAGCGCAAGACCGAGATCGGCCTCGAGCGCGCGCACCTGTTGCGCGACTGCGCCCTGCGTCACGCCCAAGTCCTGCGCGGCGGCACGGAAACTCAGGTGACGACCCGCCGCCTCGAAAGCCCGCAGCCCGTTCAGAGACGGGAGGCGGGGCGTGTGGTTCGATAGATTATCTACACTCATGCGCGCAGGATAGGCGCTTCTTGATGGCCAGAGAAGCCAATAAATATGGCTGCGGATCGCGATCAATCGCATGGGAGACAAGACAATGACTACTGCTAATCCGACACACCGCAGCCTTGAGATGCAGCGCCTTGCCTTTGCCTTGAAATGGATCGCGTCGGTAATCCAGATCGCCGGATACTCTGCCACGGCCTTTGGCTGGACGCCGATGAACCTGTATCTTTTCTTGGCTGGCCTGACCGGCTGGCTCGCGGTTGGCGTGCTGTGGAACGATCGGGCGATCATGCTGATCCATCTGGTTGCACTGGGGGCGATGGTGGCGGGGATGCTGGGATCGTGAACACGCCGGTCTGCCCGGACTTGACGGCGCGCATCCTTCGCCGCAGAAACCCCGGGCAACCAAAGGAGAACGCGCATGCCCCGCACCGTCTATGTCAATGGCGACTACCTGCCCGAAGATCAGGCCACGGTCTCGATCTTTGACCGCGCGTTCCTGATGGCGGACGGTGTCTATGAGGTGACGAGCGTGTTGGGTGGCAAGCTGATCGACTTCGACGGGCATCTGGTGCGCCTGCAACGGTCGCTGGACGAGCTGGAAATCCGCAACCCGCTGAACCGGGAGGATTGGCTGGCGATCCACCGCCAGCTGGTGACCGAAAACGGCATCGACGAGGGGCTGGTCTATTTGCAGGTAACGCGCGGCGCGCCGGGGGACCGCGATTTCGCGTTCCCGCCCGCCGACACGCCGCCGACCGTGGTGCTGTTCACGCAGAACAAGCCGGGTCTGGCCGACAGCCCGGCGGCGAAGCAGGGGATCAAGGTGATTTCTATCGAGGATCAGCGCTGGGCGCGGCGCGACATCAAGACCGTGCAGTTGCTGTATCCGTCTCTGGGCAAGATGGCGGCCAAGAAGGCGGGCTGCGACGATGCCTGGCTGGTCGAGGATGGCGCGGTGACCGAAGGCACCAGCAACAACGCCTATATCGTCAAGGGCGGCAAGATCATCACGCGGCAATTGTCGAACGACATCCTGCACGGGATCACCCGCGCCGCGGTGCTGCGCTTTGCCCGTGAGGCACAGATGGAGGTCGAGGAACGCGCCTTCACCATCGCCGAGGCGCAAGATGCCGACGAGGCTTTCGTAACCTCGGCCAGCACCTTTGTCATGCCGGTGGTGGAAATCGACGGCGTGGCGCTGGGCGGCGGAAAGCCGGGCCCGGTGGCGGTGCGGCTGCGCGAGATCTATCTCGATGAGGTCCGCAAGGCGGCGATCTGAGGCGACGGTTGGGTCACGGGGCAAGCAACTCGGCGTCGCTTGTGACCACGGTTACCGTGACATCCGCCGGATCGAAGGCCGTCACATTGGTGAGCACGGCCTTCAACGCGCCATCCAGGAATAGCCGCACCGTCGAGCCCTCGGTTTCGACGGTCAACTCCGGGGGCGGCGCGGCTTCGTCCGGGTTCAGAAACCGCAGCTCGATGGTATCCTCGCCCGCGCGATAGTCGGTGATCTGGCCGACCCCGCTGGCGATAAAGTGATCTGCGCCCGCGCCGCCCGTCATGGTCAACACGTTGGACGCCGACAGCAGCGTGTCATCGCCATCCCCACCCAGCAAGGCGCCATAGGTTTCGTAATCGGCAATCAGCAGGTCGTCGCCGGCGCCGCCGTCCATCGTGGCGTCACCGAAGAACCAGATGCTCAGCGTGTCGTTGCCTTCGCCGCCAAAGCCCTGGGCGCTGCTGTTCTGTTCGTCTTTGGGTTCGCCAGGTTCCAGAATCGGGCGGCATCCGATCAGATCGTCGCCGTCGTTGCCATAGAGCATGCCTTCGCCGGACACCGTGTCGTTGCCGGCTCCGCCCGTCAGGGTTCCGGTGCCGCTGACCATGTCGTCCCCGTTGCCGCCGTGGCCTTCGTGAAAGCTGAATATGGTGTCGTTGCCCTCGCCGCCGCGCACGGTATCCAGCCCGATCCCGCCATCAAGGCTGTCGTCGCCGACGCCACCCCGGAGCAGATCATCCCCCAGCCCGCCCTCCAGCGTGTCGTTTCCCGCATTGCCAATCAGCGTGTCGTTGCCGTCCTGGCCAAGCAGATGATCGTCACCCTCTCGTCCCCGGATCAGGTCATCGCCCTCGGTCCCCTCAAGGGTGTCGTCGCCGTCCGTGCCGGTCGAGCCCTCATCAAGGGTTTCATCGCCTGATGTCCCCATCGCAAAGGCAAGAGCAAAGGCAAGAAGGAGAAAGGCAATGGCCATCGAATCCTCGGTGTTCAGGCAAGTGGAAAGCCTTGGGCGCGCAGGCCCCGGCGGGTCAGCGAGACACGGTGCCGACCGAGATGACGGGGTTGTCGGCGCTGGTGACGCCCTGCAAGACGGCGGCGACCTCGCCATCGATGACCACCTCCAGCCCATCCGGGGTGTCGCGCAGGGTCAGGACGGGCTCCTGATCGGTGCCCTCGGGCACGATCTTGTAGATCAGGAGGCCGGTATCCGTCATCGGGTTGTAATCGGTGATGATCGCGGGCGCGGCGCCGTCCTCGCCTTCCATCGTCACGGTGAAATAGTCCGCACCCTCGCCGCCGGTCAGCGTGTCGCCGAAATTGCCGTACAGAAAGTCGTCGCCCTCGCGGCCATCCAGCAGGTCGCTTCCCGCATCCCCGTAGAGCGTATCGTCCCCGACGTTTCCGAGCACGGTGTCATTGCCCGCCCCACCATGGAGCAGGGCGTCTGGCGCGGGCTCTCGCGGCGAGGTAAAGGTGCTGGCCGCGACATAGTCGTCGCCAATGCCGCCCATCAGCGTGCCTTCGCCGACAACCGTATCATCGCCCGCGCCGCCATCCAGCAGGCCGGCTCCGAACAGGCTGTCATCGCCAGCCCCACCCAGGAGCTCGCCGAACCCTTGGAGGGAGTCGTTGCCATCTTCACCGTGCAACTGCCCATAGCCAGAGATCAGGTCATTGCCCAGACCGCCGCGGATGGTGTTGTCGTCCGGGCTTCCGTCATAGAGCCGATCGTTGCCGCCGCCCCCGAGGATCAGGTCGGCCCCGCCGCCGCCCATGATCGAGTCAAAAGCGTCGCCGCCTTCCAGCCGGTCATCGCCGTCGCCGCCGGACAGGGTGTTGACCCCATCGCCGCCCAGCACCCAGTCGTCGCCGTCGCCGCCCTCGATCAGGTCGTTACCCGCACCGCCGTCGATCTGGTCATTGCCGTCGCCGCCGTCGACCGTGTCGGCCCCGCTGCCCGCGTCGATGGTGTCGTTGCCGCCGTTGCCTTGGATTTCGTCATCGCCCCCCAGTCCGGTGATCAGGTCGTTGCCCTCGCTGCCGTTCAGCACATCGTCGCCTTCGGTGCCCTCGATGATTTCATCGGGTTCTTCGGGGGACTCGGGCGCGTCAGAGCCATCCATTCCGCCCAGTCCCAGCGCCAGCAGCAAAGCCAGCAAGACAAACGCAATGGCCATGACACACCTCCAAACGCAACCACAGGGTTAACGGTGGGGCGTGGGGGCAAGAGAGTCAAGAGTTTATTAATCACAAGGACTTAGTGATCCCGGGGCTTTGTTTCCTGTTTGGATACAAAGCCCCGGGCAACGTAAGTTCGTCTCTTTCCCGGCGATGAAGACGGGTCAGGCCATTACGCGGTGACGATCTCGATGTCATCCAGCGTCAACGCGGCGGTGCCCTGAACGACCAGCAGCGTCTGGCCGTCGACGACGATGCTGACGAGATTGTTCTCGACATCGGGCACAAGCGTCAGATCCTCGGCGGAATAGGCCCCGCCTTCGGCGAACCGCAGCGTCAGCGTGTCATCGCTAGCAGAGAAATCGGTGATCGTCGAACTCTCGTCGGTCTGGTCCGGGGCGCGGTATTCGCCGAACTGGATCACGAAGGCGTCGCGCCCCTCGCCACCGGTCAGGGTGTCGCCGTCGCCGCCGGTCAGCAGATCGTCGCCCATGCCGCCATTCAACACGTTGTTGCCGAAGACCCCCAGCAGCGTGTCGTTGCCATCATCGCCGTTCAGCGTATCGTTGCCATAGCGCGCGATCAGCAGGTCATTGCCTGCGCCGCCACTCAGCAGATCGTTGCCGACCAGGTCCGGGCCCGCGTTGTAGTGACCATCCCCGAACAGGGTGTCGTTCCCGTTACCGCCGTAAACGGTGTCGTCGCCCTCGGACCCGGCCAGGTAATCATTGCCATCGTCGCCACCGATCAGGTCATTGCCGGTGCCGCCATAGATCGAATCGTTGCCCGCGTCGCCGGACAGGGCGTCATCGCCCGCCTCGCCATAAAGCGAATCGTTGCCATTGCCGCCCAGCAGGACATCCCGCCCGGCACCGCCATAGAGCGTGTCGTTCCAGGTGCCGCCGGCCAGCGTATCATTGCCCGCGTTCCCGTTCAGAAGATCGCGGCCGTCGCCCCCCTCCAGCCGGTCGTTGCCGTTGCCGCCGTTCAGCGTGTCGAACCCGGTGCCGCCGAGCAGGGTGTCGAACCCGTCACCGCCGTTCAGCACGTCATAGCCGCCGCCTCCGTCGAGCTGGTCGTTGCCACTGTCGCCATTCAGCAGATCCCACCCGGCGTCGCCCATCAGGACATCGTCCCAGGCGCCGCCGTTCAAGGTGTCGCCACCATCGCCACCCGACAGGGTATCCAGGCCGCCGTCACCGTTGATCAGGTCATTGCCCGCGTCGCCAGAAAGCTGATCATAGCCCGCGCCACCGCTGATGGTGTCGTTACCGTCGTCGCCATTGACCACGTCGTCGCCGGTGCCCGCGTCGATTTCGTCATCGCCCGCCAGGCCCGAGATCATGTCGTCCCCCGCCCAGCCGTTGATCAGGTCGCCGTCTTCGGTGCCCTCCAGCGTGTCGTCGCCAGTGGTGCCGTCAAGAGCATCCGAATCGACGACCTCTTCATCGGCACCGGTGCCGCCGATGGAAAAGGCCAGCAGCATCGCCATCAAGAGTCCGAGAAACGCCATGAATCACCACCTTTTGAACGAATGATCAAAAACACCAAGCCTTAATGTTGCTGGCGCAGGGGGGTGCGTCAATGTTCTGAAAAAAAATACAATTTTAGCGGTATTTGATCGGCGCGATTGTTTCCAGAGGGGCGACAATCCGGGCGCGCAGCCCGATACCTGGCGTGCGCCGAAACGATGGTGCGGCGGGGCATCCAGATGCGAAACACAAAAGCAGGCCACCGCTGTCGGCCAGCCCCATGCCTAACGATTCGCGTTCTAGTCGCGCGGGCCGACATTCTCGGCAAAGGATTTCTCGAAAGCCGATAGCTGCGCGGCGCTGGCCTCGCGCTGGTGCTGGTCGCGCCAGGCCTCATAAGGCATGCCATAGACGATCTCGCGCGCCGCGTCCTTGGACAGCGTCACGCCTTCGGCGGCAGCTGCTTCCTGATACCAGCGGCTCAGGCAGTTGCGGCAAAAACCCGCGAGGTTCATCATGTCGATGTTCTGTGCGTCGGGGCGGTCCTGCATCAGGTGCTGCACCAGCCTGCGAAAGGCGGCGGCCTCGATCGTGGTGCGGGTGGCGTCGTCCATGCGGCTCTCCTTTGACGGTTGTGTCACAGTTGGGATCTTTGCGACGTGGGGTCAAGCCGATCGGGCTCGCCTGGCGCCGTCTGATCAAAAGAATCCACTGGAAAACCGCTTCTGGTAGCGTTAACAGGCAGGGGAACAAAGGTTGCCGTCCCGTCGCATTTGCGCGATAGGACCTGGGCGACTCTCAGGGAAGGACGCGCCATGCAACGCAACCGCAATGTCAAGATCGTCGCCACTCTGGGCCCGGCGTCTTCGGATCACGACACGATTCGTGCCCTGTTCGATGCGGGCGCCGATGTCTTTCGCCTGAACATGAGCCACGGCTCGCACACCGAGATCGCGGCGCGTCACGCCATCGTGCGCGCTGTCGAGGCCGAGACGGGCCGCCCGATCGCAATCCTGGCGGATCTTCAGGGGCCCAAGCTGCGGGTCGGAACCTTTGCCGATGGCGCGGTCGAACTGGAGGAAGGGCAGCGTTTCCGCTTTGACCTCGATCCCGAAGACGGTGGCCACCAGCGCGTGTGCCTGCCACATCCCGAGATTTTCAAGGCGCTTGAACCCGGAGCGCGGTTGCTGGTGAACGATGGCAAGATCAGCCTGATGGTGGATCACTGCGACGAAACCCATGCCGAATGCACGGTGATCGTCGGGGGCGTGATCTCGAACCGCAAGGGCGTCAATGTGCCCGACGTGGTGTTGCCGGTGCGCGCGCTGTCTGAAAAGGACCGCACGGATCTGGAGTTCGTCTGCGATCTGGGCGTTGACTGGCTGGGCCTGTCGTTCGTGCAGCGCCCCGAGGATGTCGAGGAAGCGCGCGAACTGGCACGGGGTCGCGCGGCGATCCTGGCCAAGATTGAGAAACCGGCGGCGGTCAAGGCCTTCGACGCCATCGCCGCGGTTTCGGACGGGGTGATGATCGCGCGCGGCGATCTGGGCGTGGAATTGCCGGTGCATTCGGTGCCGCCGAT
>JAGRMK010000227.1:11583-14900 GCA_020441345.1 Paracoccaceae bacterium | reverse complement strand
ACGGTGAAGCCACCCTTGACGCGGCCAAAGATCGCGCCTTCGACGCGCAACTCGTCCTCGTAGGCTTTTTCCAGGCGATCCCAGGCGGCCTCGCGGCGGGCCTTTTCACGGCTGACAACGGCTTCGCCCCGGGCGTTCTCGACGCGCTCCAGATATACTTCGACCTCGTCGCCGACCGCCACTTCGGGGGCCTCGCCGGGGTTCGCGAATTCCTTCAGATCGACGCGGCNNCGGCCTTCCATCTTGTAGCCGACGTCGATGATGGCCTGGCCCGCCTCGATGGCGATGACCTTGCCCTTGACGACACTACCCTCTTGCGGGGTGTCGATTTCCAGAGACTCCTGAAGCAGGGCCTCGAATTCTTCCATTGTAGCGTTAGCGCTCATGTAAACAGTTCCTTCGTTTCGGTTTTTCTGGCCTTGCGGTTGGATCCGCCGGTCTTTCGCTGCCCAATCGTGACGGGCCACAGGAGCGCGAGACAAATCACGCCCGGTGCAGCCCTGCCTCGGGATGCGCGGCCTATAGCGGCTTAATGGCACTGTGGCAAGCGTTCGGGCCTTGTTTTACTCGACAGAGCGACGATTCCCGTCGATCTGACAGAGTCGCAAGACCGGCCAGGTCGCCAGGGCCACGGACACGCCCGCCAAGCCCCCTCCGATCGCGCCCAGCGCGATGACGCCGCTCATGCCCGAAGTCGGCGGCACCAGCGAGGCCGCGACCATGATCACCGCCATTCCCGCCGTCCAGCCAAGCGCGCTGTGCAAACTCCATCGCCAGAACGCCAGTGCGGGACGCACGGCAAGTGCCTGTGCCGCCCCCATCGAGGCCCCCAGGATCGCGCCGATCCCCGCACCGCCAAGTGCCATTAGCCAGAGCGCGGGACCTGCCGCCTCGGCCGTCGCGGTCCCCGCCCCGGCCAAAGAGGTCGCGCCGTATCCCGCAAGGGCAAAGACGACAGTCACCAGGACGAACCGCACCCGGCGGAGTCCCTGCCCTGGAAACGCGCCCAGGGCTTGCGCGCTGCCAAGGGCCAACCCCTCGAAACCGCCTGCGGCCGCGATGGCCCAGCCCCCGACCAGTTGCTTGTCGATCAACCCATAGGCCAGCGCGACAGCGGCCATTCCCACCCCCTCGCCCAGGGCGCAGAGCGCGGCCCAACGGCTTAAGCTCATTGACATGTCACCCCCGCGAAACCATCGGCCCCGCGACTAGCCTTGGCCGTGACGGGCCGCGCCGTCCTTGATCTGGCGCAGGCCATCGCGCAGAAATTTCCCATGCAGACTGACATGATCGTGTTAGGCTTCCCCAGCCAGCCAGGAGCACCGCATGATTGTCGCCAGCCATATCGACGATATCCCCTTGTCCGACCTGACCATCACCCAACGGGTCTTTGCCGGGCTCGATCCTGCGGCGCCGGTTCTGATCGACGGCCCCAGCGGGCGGACCCTGCATGGCGCGGATCTCATGCAGACGGTCAAGGCGCTGGCCGGCGGGCTAACCGCCGCCGGCTATGCGCCGGGCGGCTGCGTGGCACTGATGGCGCCGAACATGCCCGAATATTGCGCGGTGTTTCACGGCGTGGCCTGGGCAGGCGGCACGGTGACCACGATCAATCCGACCTATACCGCGCCCGAGGTGCATCACCAGTTGATCGATGCGGGCGCCGAGCTGCTTGTCACCATCGCCGCCTTTGTCGACACTGCCCGGGCCGCGATCAAGGGCACGAGGGTGCGCGACATCGTGGTCCTCGACGCCGCCCCTGAGGGCACGACCCCGCTTTCGGCCCTGTTGGGCACACCGATGGCCGAACAGGCACCGGTCGATGTGGTCAACCACGTCGTCACCCTGCCCTACAGTTCGGGCACCACCGGCCTGCCCAAGGGCGTGATGCTGACTCACCGCAACCTGGTGGTGAACATCGATCAGGCGCTGGCCACGACCGAACAAGAACCGGGCGAGGTCACGGTCTCCTTCCTGCCGTTCTTTCACATCTACGGGCTACAGGTTCTGATGAACATCAACCTGGCGGCCGGCGGTTGCACCGTCACCATGCCGCGCTTCGATCTGGAACAGTTCCTGACCCTGTGCACGACCTACCGCACCCGCCGCCTGTGGATCGTGCCGCCCGTGGCGCTGGCGCTGGCCAAGCACCCGGTGGTCGACCGCTTCGACCTGTCGTTCATCCAGCAGATCAATTCCGCCGCCGCGCCGCTGGGCGCCGATGTCGCCGAGGCGATGGGCGCGCGGCTGAACACCAAGGCGATCCAGGGCTACGGCATGACCGAGCTTTCTCCGGTCAGCCATATCTCGACCCGCGATGCCGCCGTATCCGGTGCCTCGGGGCGCACCGTGCCCAATACCCAATGCCGCATCGTCGATCCAGAAACGCTGCAAGACCTGCCAAGGGGCAAGGATGGTGAATTATGGGTCAAGGGGCCGCAGGTGATGAAAGGCTATCTCAACAACCCCGAAGCCACGGCGAACACCATAGTTCAGAACGGCTGGTTGCGCACCGGCGACATCGCGCATTTCGACGAGAACGGGTTCCTGTTCGTCACCGACCGGCTCAAGGAACTGATCAAGGTCAAGGGGTTTCAGGTTGCGCCCGCCGAACTCGAAGCCCTGCTTCTGACCCATCCGGCGATCTCAGACGCCGCCGTGATCGGCGTGCCCGACCCGGATTCGGGCGAAGTGCCGATGGCCTTTGTCGTCGCCTCGGCGCCGCTGACCCTGGCCGATCTGCGCGCGTATCTGGAACCCCAGGTCGCGCATTACAAGCATATCCAGCGGCTCGAACTGGTGCCCGATGTGCCGAAATCGGCCTCGGGAAAGATCCTCAGACGGGTGCTGCGCGACCGGGTGGCCGCAAAGACGCATCCATAGGCGCTAGCAGAACCGCTCAGGCCCGATCCATTGCACCGCGTCATAGCGGTCGCCCTGTGCCCAACCCGCCGGCAGCACAGCATCGATGCGCGCCAGATCCTCGGCACTCAGACGCAGTTCTGTGCCACGGATTGCTTCGCGTAGATGCGCAAGGCTTCGGGTGCCGGGGATCGGCAGCACATGATCGCCCCGCGTCAACAGCCAGGCGATCGCCAACGCCGCCGCAGGCTCGCCCATCTCGGCGGCCAGCGCGCGAAACCGGTCGGTCACCGCCAGATTGGCCTCGTGATTGCCGGGCAGGAAACGCGGGTTGACCTGGAGGAACGGCACCGCCGCCAGCCCCTCGGGCCGGATCGGATGATCGGTCAGCAATGACCGCCCGACCGGCGAGAACGCCACCAGCGCCGCCCCCAGTTCGGCACAGGCCTGCACCA
>JAGRMK010000227.1:6619-11538 GCA_020441345.1 Paracoccaceae bacterium | reverse complement strand
ACCGGATGCACCGCCGCCGCGCGTCGCAGGGACGCCGGCGCAATCTCGGAAAACCCGATGGCGCGGGTCTTGCCCTTGGCCTTCAGCGCGGCCAGCGTCTCGGTGACCTCTTCAATCGGCCGTTCGGCCTCGCGGCGGTGGACATAGAAGAGATCGACGTGATCGATCCTCATGCGCCGCAGGCTCGCGTCCAGCTCGGCCTCCAGATGCGCCGCCGAATTGTCCAGCTTGCGCTTGCCCTCGGCATCCTTGCTGATCCCCGCCTTGGTGGCGATCACGAACCGCGCGCGCGCGCCCGGCCGATCCCGCAGATAGCTGCCGATCCAGGTCTCGGACCGACCATTGCCGTAGACGTTCGATGTGTCCAGATGCGTGACCCCGCTTTCCAGCATCAGATCCAGCAGGGCATGCGACGCGGCCTCGCTTGTCGGTCCGTAGAAATCCGAAAACGACATCGCGCCGTATCCAAGTGCGGAAACCGCGATCCCGCTGTTGCCCAATGTCCGCGTCTGCATCCGCCCCTCCACGCCAATGCCCCTTGGTTAAAGCCATCGTTGGCGCGGTCAACCCCGCACCGGCCCGAAACCGTCGCGCGGATGACGCCTTCGCTCACGCTATCGGTCCGCGCGACACGGGCGACGACCGCAGCCCAGAGGGGGCATGCCCCCTATCCGCGCCGGAAGGTCAGATACTGCGGCACCCGTCCTTCGCGCAGCGCCTTTTGCTCGTAGCGGGTCGAAAACCAATCGTTCCAGGGTACACGGCTGTCCGAAACCAGGGCAAACCCCGCCGCTGGAACCTCTTCCAGCGTCTGTCGCGCATAGTCGGGAATATCCGTCGCGACCCGGAACTCGGCGCCTGGCGCGGTGACGCGGTGCAAGGGCTCCAGGTGCTCGGGCGTCACGAAGCGGCGGCGATGGTGACGCGCCTTGGGCCAGGGATCGGGATAGTTCAGAAACACTTTCTCGATGCAGCCATCGGGCAGCACGTCGAACAGATCGCGCACATCGCCGGGGTGGATCGCTGTGTTCTGTACCGGGTTGCGGCGCAAAAGCCCCAGCAGCATCGCCACCCCATTGACGAAGGGCTCGCAGCCGATCAGCCGCACATCCGAATAGCGCCCGGCCATATGCGCCAGGTGCTCGCCACCGCCGAATCCGACCTCCAGCCAGACCGGCCCCGTGCCCGGCAGCTCCGCCAGGTCCAGCACCCGGCGGTCGGGGTTCTCGTCGAAACTCACGTTGCGCAGACGCAGGGTCGCCAGATCCTCGGACAGATATTCCTTCTGGCTGGGGCGCAGCGTCTTGCCATGCACCCGGCCATAGAAATTGCGATGCGTGCGCAGTGCGGTCAGCGACGGGTGCGGCGGCAGGTCGGGTTTTGGGTCATCACTCATGGATCGCGCAAATACCGGGGCGCCGGGCTTGGCACAAGGGGGCGCCATGGCGCGTTGGATCAAAATAGAATCGGGTATCGGCATTTGGACGCCCGTTCAAATTCAAAGCACCCCGTTCCCTTGGCACGTTTGACACGCCAGGCGGTCGCCGTCACTCTGGGCACCAGTCGACAGTAAAGCGAGCGGGCGCCGATGGCCGACACAGGCGACAAGATCGAGGTTCGGAACGTCAACGGTCCCAATCACGTCACCCGCGTTGATCGCGCGAAATACGACGCGATCGACGCGTGCGCTGCGCGCCGCGCGCCGCCTTGCCCCTTGAGCCGCCCGGACTGACCGCCGCCGAACTCAAGGCCGGCCTGTGCCCCGCTGGCGAAAAGGCCGGTTGGTGGATGAAATGCGTGCAACTCGACCTCGAGGCAAAAGGCGAGATCCGCCGCGCCGACACGAAACCGTTGTGTTGGTGGGCATTGGCATGACCCGCCACACCGTTCGGCGCCCGACGCCCGTAGGGTGCGTGCTTGCACGCACCCCCGGTCGCCTGGTCAGAGACCAGCCTTCAAGACCTCGGCCAGATCGGTGCGTTCCCAGCTGAACCCGCCGTCTGCTTCGGGTGCGCGACCGAAATGTCCATAGGCCGCCGTGCGCGCATAGATCGGTCGGTTCAGACCCAGATGCAGGCGAATGCCGCGCGGCGTTAGGTCGATGGCCCGGCTCACGGCACCCTCGATCCGCTCGTCGGGCACCACGCCGGTGCCATGGGTATCGACATAGATCGACAAGGGTCGCGCCACGCCGATCGCATAGGACAATTGCAACGTGCATTTGCGCGCCAGCCCCGCCGCGACGACGTTCTTTGCCAGATAGCGCGCGGCATAGGCCGCCGAGCGGTCTACCTTGGTCGGGTCCTTGCCCGAAAACGCGCCCCCGCCATGCGGAGCCGCGCCGCCATAGGTGTCGACGATGATCTTGCGCCCAGTCAGGCCCGCGTCGCCATCGGGGCCACCGATGACGAATTTGCCGGTCGGGTTGACGTGCCAGTCGGTCGCGGCGGTCAGCCAGCCATCGGGCAGCACCTGGCGGATATAAGGCTCGACGACGCGGCGCACGTCCTCCGAGTTCATCGACGCGTCAAGATGTTGCGTGCTCAGCACGATCGAGCTCACCTCGACCGGCTTGCCGTCGATGTAGCGCACCGAAAGCTGCGACTTGGCGTCTGGGCCCAGCACCGGCTCGGCGCCCGATTTGCGCACCTCGGCCAGCCGTCGCAGGATGGCATGGGCATAGAGGATCGGCGCGGGCATCAGTGCCTCGGTTTCGTCGGTGGCATAGCCGAACATGATACCCTGATCGCCTGCGCCTTCATCCTTGTTCTCGGCGGCATTCACGCCCTGGGCGATATGCGCCGATTGCTCGTGCAGAAGGTTGGTGATCTCGACGCTGTTCCAGTGGAACTTGTCCTGTTCATAGCCGATGTCGCGGATGCAGTCGCGGGTGATCGCATCGACGCGGCCCATGTATTCGGTCAACTTGGCCTGATCGGACAGACCGACCTCACCACCGATGACCACGCGGTTCGTTGTGGCGAAAGTCTCGCAGGCGACGCGGGCTTCGGGTTCCTCGGCCAGGAAAGCATCGAGGATGGCGTCCGAGATCCGGTCGCAGACCTTGTCGGGGTGCCCCTCGGAAACGGATTCCGACGTGAAGACGTAATTCTGGCGGCTCATGGCGGGATGTGCTCCATTGGTGAAATCGCTGCCACGCCAGGAAGCCGTTGTGACAGGAATACCCTCGCGCTATCGCGTGCGGCGGCCGGGGTCAATTCTTTTCCGGCCCCGCAGGCCCGCCCAGCCCAGCGACAAAAGCGCCAGCGTCAGGGCGATGTGCCAGGGTGTGTCGCCCCAGAGCGTATAGGGCGTGGCGGCCCGCGCGCCGGGCAGACCGACATCCAGAACTCCCATCTCGCCCAGCCCCAGCGCGGCCAGACTGCGGCCGCGGGCGTCGATCACCGTCGAGACCCCGGTATTCGCCGCACGCACCAGCGGCAGCCCGGTTTCGATGGCACGCAGCCGGGCCTGGGCCAGATGCTGATAAGGCCCCGACCAGGTTCCGAACCAGGCGTCGTTGGTGATCTGCAAAACCCAGTCGGGGCGCGGGGGCCCATCGAGACTGCGGGCAAACACCGCCTCGTAGCAGATCAGCGGCACCACCCGCCCCGCCGCACCCAGATCCAGCGCGACCGGCCCCGGCCCCGGTGTGTAGCCCGACAGCACGCGCGCCGCCAGCCCGCCCCAACCCTGCCCCAGCGCGCCAATCAGCGGCACATATTCGCCAAACGGCACGAGGTGGTGCTTGTCATAGACCGCTGTCACCGCGCCCTGCGAGTCGATCACTGCCAGCGCATTGAAATAGCGCGCGACCCCCTGGGCATCCCGTTCGCGCCGGTCGATGCCGAACACCACCGGAACGCCCGCCGCCTCGGCCATCAGGCGCAGCGCGGGGCCGGGGCTGTCCAGCAGGATGGGCACGGCGGATTCGGGCCAGATGACCAGATCGGGCGGAATGTCGGCCGGGCGCGCGGTCAGCTCCAGATGCCGCATAAAGAAGCCCTCGACCAGATCGGCTTGCCATTTGAGGTGTTGCGGCACGTTGCCCTGTACCAGCCGCAGGTGCACGCCGGGCGAGGTCGGCGCGGGCTCGGCCAGGCGATGCGCGCCCCAACCCCAGCCCGCCGCAAGCGCCAGCGCCGCCATCGTCAGACCCGCACCCGCGCGCAACCGGCGCCCCTGACGCCAGCGCAGCCCCGCCGTGGCCAGCGCCGCCGCCAGACAAAGGCTCAGCGCGCTGAGCATCAGCGCCCCGCCCAGCGCCGCAAGTTGATCGACCGGCGTGCCGATCCAGACATGCCCGCTCAGCGCCCAGGGAAACCCGGTGAACAGATGCCCGCGCAGGGCCTCGAACCCCAAAAGCGCCACGACGAAGGTCCAGATCCGCGCCACACGCGCGCGGGTCGCGCGGGTCGCAAGCCACGCCGGAACACCCCAGAACAGGCCCAGCCCCCCGGCCATCAGCACCAACGCAAAGGGTGCCATCCAGCCGTGGCGCTGGGGTTCGACCAGGAATGGCTCGATGATCCAGACCAGCGCGACCGCGAATTGTGCGGCACCGGCCAGCCAGCCGCGCCACCAGGCGGCACGCGGGCCGGGCGCCGTGGCAACCAGCGCCATCACCCCGGCATTCGCCACCAGCGAAACCGGCCACAGCCCGAACGGCGCCTGCCCCAACGCGGCAAGAGCGCCCAGCGCGGCGGCCGCCGACAGCGGCAAGGCAGCAGCCCGCGCCCGGATCATCGTCAGTCGCCGCTGACGCTGTCGCCGGTTCCCGCCGCCCGCAGCCGCAGACGTTTGACGCGCCGCGGATCGGCTTCGAGCACCTCGATCTCATGCCCCGCGGGATGGGCGATCACCTCGCCGCGCGCGGGCACCCGGCCCAGCAGCACGAACACCAGCCCGCCCAGAGTATC
>JAGRMK010000227.1:0-6552 GCA_020441345.1 Paracoccaceae bacterium | reverse complement strand
GCCTGCACCAGCCAGACGCCCGGCGCCTCGGCCTGCCAGAGGTTCTCGTCCTCGGTGTCGTGCTCGTCCTCGATCTGTCCGACGACCTGTTCGAGCAGGTCCTCGATCGTGACCAGCCCGTCCACCCCGCCGTATTCGTCGATCACCAGCGCCATATGCGTGCGCTCGGCCTGCATCTTTTGCAGCAACACGACCAGCGGCATGGACGGCGGAACAAACAGCAAGGGGCGCAACATCGATTCAATTTCGGTGCCGTCTTCCTGCAGATCGAAGCCGCGCTTCAGGACCAGATCCTTGAGCAGCAGCAGCCCCATCGGCTTGTCCAGTGTCTCGTTGTAAACCGGCAGGCGCGAAAACCCCGAGTCGCGGAACAACGTGATCAGGTCCGCGTGGCTGATGTCCTGCGGGATCGCGACGATTTCGGCCTTGGGGATCGCCACATCGGCGACCCGCAGGCGGCGCAGATTGGCCAGCCCCGGCAAGACCTGCCGCATTGAGGCGTTCAGCGCGCTTTCGGCGTCGTTGTCGGAATCGTTGGGCGACAAGGCGTCGAACAGACGACCAAAGAGCCCGCGTTGCTGGCTACTCTCGTCGGAACTCTGGTCCGGGTCGTCGGACGCATCCAGCGCGACGACCGGGCCGGGGCCGGTGTGGGTTTCGGTCATGGGTCCTTTCCAGGGTTGTTTCCATCCAGTCCGGCAATGCCCTGCGGCAAGGCCAGGTCTTCGGTCGCATATGGGTCGGCGATACCCAGTTGTGCAAGGATCGATCGCTCGGTTTCCTCCATCAACTCGGCATCCGGGTCGGTTTCGTGGTCATACCCCAGCAAATGCAGCACCGAATGCACAATCAGATGCGTAACATGGTCAAGGGGCGGCTTGTTCTGTTCGGCGGCTTCGCGCAGGCAGGTCTCATAGGCCAGCGCCATGTCGCCCAGCGCTTCGGGATCGTCGGCGTTGCCCGGTTCGGGCGGCTCTGGCAAGGCGCCCGGCGCCTCGGCGCTCAAATCCCAGGTGGGCCAGGACAGGACATTGGTCGCGCTGTCCTTGCCACGGAACTGCGCGTTCAGCGTGCGGATCCGCGCGTCATCGCAAGCCAGCACGCTCAATTCAAAACCCGCCGCATCGTGGCCGAGATGCGCCAGCGTTGCCGCTCCAGCCCTGAGCACGATGGCATCCAGGCCCATGTCGGCCCAGCGCGGATCGTCGATGTCGATGTCAACCTGCATGAGACAACAGTATCCCCTGTCAAAACAGAACGATAGAGGGCAAATCGGCACCCGGCGCCGCACCCGCCCGCTTTGCCGGGGATTGACGGATCGGGGAAAAGATATTACCCGACAAATACACTTGGTTTAAACCGGAGTCCATGATGCCCGCGTCCTTTCCACCAGTTCCGCCGCGCCGGGTCACGCCCCGCGCCTGGGCCGTCGCCACTGCCGCCGCCCTGAGCGTCGCGGCGCCCTTTGCCCCGGTTCCGGGGCTGGCCACGGCCGCGCTGGCACAGGAAGCCGGCGAAGGCGGCGAGGCAGGCGAGGCGGGTGTCGTGCGCCAGGACGGTACTGCCGGGTTCCTGACCGAGCTTGGCCTGTTCGAGGCCGCGCACCGCATCGTCAACGCGCTGTATCAGCGGGGCGACTACGCGACCGCGCTGGAACAGCTCGAAGGGTCGCATCACGCCTATTACGAGGATCTGGCCGAGGGCCTCGCGCAGTACGACGCGACGCCTTTCGACGCCCAGACCCAGGCCTTCGCCGAAGCCATCGCCAGCGAAGCCTCGACCGAGACCGTGGCCGCGCGCCTCTCCGCGCTGCTGGCCGCGCTCGATGCGGCGCGGGGATCGACCAACGCCACCCCGCGTGAACGGGTGCTGGCGCTAAAGACCCTGCTCGACATTGCCGCCGCCGATTACGCGGGGGGCGTCGAAGCGGGCGAGGTGGTGCTCGATCACGAATACCGCGACGCTTGGGGCTTTGTCGAAACCGTGCGGGCGCGGGCACAGGCCCTGGCGACCGACCCTGACGCCGATGTCGCCGCCGCGGGCACCTCGGTTCTGGCACAACTCGACCCGTTGGCGCCGCTGTTCCCGGACCTGACCGCGACCGAGACCACGGGCGATCCGGCGATGATCGCCGTCGCCGCCGCCTGGGTCGAGATCATCGCGCTGCGCCTGCCCTGACATGCCGATCGTCCTCGATCCGCTGCTGACCGCCGCCGAGACACAGGTGATGCGCGCTGCCGCCCAGTCGCTGCCGTTCCAGGATGGTGCCCTGACGGCCGGGGCGGTCGCGCGCACGGTCAAGTCCAACGAACAGGCCACGCCTGGCCCCGCCACGCAGGCGGTTCTGGACAAGGTGCAGTCCGCGCTGAGCGCCCATCCGCTGTTTGCCGCCATCGCTTACCCGCGCGCCTTTGCCCGGCTGATGGTGACGCGCACGCAGGGCGGCGGGCAGTATGGCCCGCATGTCGACAACGCACTGATCGCGGGCACCCGCGCGGACCTCAGCTTCACGCTGTTTCTGTCCGACCCGCAAAGCTACGACGGCGGCGAGCTGGTCATCGCCGACCGGCTCGAGGATCGCGCGGTCAAGCTGCCTCAGGGCGCGGCGGTGATCTATCCGTCGAACACGCTGCACCATGTTGCGCCGGTCACACGGGGGGCGCGGCTGGTGGTGGTCGGCTGGGTGCAAAGCTGGGTCGCGGATCCCGCGCGGCGCGAGATCCTGTTTGACCTGTGGCGCGCGATCGAGGCCACGCAAGACCCCGAGCAGGCGCGCCTGCTGTCGAAATCGCGGTCGAACCTGCTCAGGATGTGGGCCCGGTAGGGTGCGTGCTGGCACGCACCCCTGCTGCCGCTTCGCTCAGATCTTGCGCGCGTCGTCGCTGTCGTAGGCGGCGACGATCTTCGCCACCAGCGGATGACGCACCACATCGGCGGCGGTGAAGTAATTGAACCCGATGTCGGGAATATCCTTCAGAATCCGTTCCGCGGCCATCAGCCCGCTCATGTGCCCGCGCGGCAGATCGACCTGCGACCGGTCGCCGGTGATCGCCATGCGTGAGCCCTCGCCCAGACGGGTCAGGAACATCTTCATCTGCATTTCGGTCGCGTTTTGCGCCTCGTCAAGCACGACAAAGGCATTCGACAAGGTGCGCCCGCGCATGAAAGCCAGGGGCGCAATCTCGATCCGGCGTTCCTCCATCAGCTTGGGCAACAGGCGGGACGGAAAGAAATCGTTCAGCGCGTCATAGAGCGGCTGCATGTAAGGGTCGACCTTTTCCTTCATGTCTCCCGGCAGATAGCCCAGCTTCTCGCCCGCCTCGACCGCCGGACGCGACAGGATGATCTTGTCGACATGCCCTTCGATGAAGAAATGCACGGCGGCAGCCACCGCGATATAGGTCTTGCCCGTGCCTGCCGGGCCAATGCCGAAGTTCAGCGTCTTGTCGAACAACGCGCGCGCATAGGCCTGTTGCGCCTTGGTGCGGGGCGACACGCTTTTCTTGCGGGTGCGGATCTCGATTTGCCCGGTGCGGAACATTTCCAGCTGACGCTGCGGCGACTCGCCGGCCGACAATTTCAACGCCCCCTCGACATCCCCGGACTCGACCGGCTTGCCATCCGCCAGCCGCGCGTAGAGCGCGTTCAGCGTCTCGGCCGCGCGCGCGCGCATTGTCGGGTCACCCATGACATGCAACTGATTCCCCCGGCGCACGATCTGCACGTCCAGCTCCTGCTCCAGCTTGACAAGATTGCGGTCGTATTCGCCGCACAGGTCAACAAGCAGCCGGTTGTCTGAAAACTCCAGCAAGGTCTGGAGTGGATCACCGGGCTGAGGCGGAGGCGTCAATGCGCTGAGTCCCAAGTATCACCTCTGGTTCGTTCTGGTCCCGATCGGGTGCCCCATGCTGCCAAGCTCGCCGCGTCGGCGCAAGCACAGAACACCGTTCCGGCCTGACAAATGCGCTCCGCGCTGCATGCTGCGGTGGTAACGCACCCCAACCGCGACATCTTGTGTCAAAATGCAAAACGGCCCCCAAGAGGGGCCGCTCGCAAAATGCCGTGAAAACACCGTGTCGTGCACCCGGGTCAGGTGCCGCGCCGATACCGGCCAACGGCCACCGTCGGCGGCGCGATGCCCGAACACACCGGATTGCCGTATTGATCCAGCCGCGCCGACATGAACCCTTCGACGCCTTCGTCGATGATCCAGTGGTCGCAACCATGCGGGTCGACCCAGATCCCTGCGTCGCGCATGTTCGACAGATGGTTCTGACGGCCCAGATGGCGGTCCGAGGTGTTGTCCTCGGCATTCCACTCGACCCAGCCATCACCGCCGCCCGCGTTGGTGTCCGCGCCGCCCGAACCCGAAGTGCTCACACAGGCCGAAAGCCCCAATGCGGCAGCACCCAGAAGGATGATTCTCAGACTATTCATTCTTTCACTCCCCCAAAGGCTCAGCGCACGCACAGGACTTCGACACGGCGATTCTGCGCCATGCCGGCCGCCGAGGCGTTCGAGGCCACCGGGTGCATCGGGCCAAACCCGCGCACCGTCGCAACGCGCCCACCTGCAGCAATCGCCACATTGGCCACGGTCCGGGCCCGGTTTTCGGACAGGGCCATGTTATACTCGAACCCGCCGCGCGGATCGGTGTGGCCATAGACCACGAAGGCCGTCGAGCCATTCGAGCGGAAGAACTGCGACAGCCGCGCCTCGGCGCCCGGGCGCAAGGCATAGCTGCCGGTCGCGAACAGCGTATCGGTGCTCTCCGTCAGACAGACATTGGTCCGATGACAGACCGGGCGCCCGTCGGGTGTCCGGTTCGGGGTCATGTAGCCTTCGATCCCGTTGTCGATCACCCAGTGCTCACACCCATCCGGGTCGATCCAGATCGTCGGCACGTAGCGCTCGCCAACAATCGTGCGCTGGCGCTGAGCCTCCGCATCATTCGCCATCAGCCCCGTCAACACCAGCGCCATGGCAGCGGCGCCAGCGATCAGCCGGACAGCTTTGGAAACAGACTTAACCACAGCCATCTTCCTTTTTATTGTTTTCCCCCTGGCAAGACGTTCCGCCGCGTGGGACCCCAAGGCAGATCAGGGAACCCGGCGGGAATGTTGCCTACCACTTCGGAAACATTAGCAAACTTGCCAGACTTTGGAAGAGCGATTCCCGCCAAACCCGCGGGATTCCGTGCCCGGACGGGCCCCTCGGCGCGAATCCTTCGCTTGACAGCCCCCGGCAGTCGGCTCCGGTCATCGGGTCAGAGAAGAATCCCCGCCAACGAGTTGGTCGCGCTCTCGGTGATTCTGACCCGGCGCAACTCGCCCGGCACAAGGCCCTCGGCCGTCACATGCACCGCGTGCAGATAATCGGACTTGCCGACCATCTGCCCGGGCATCCGGCCCGGCTTCTCGAACAAGACCGCTACCTCGCGCCCCACCATTGCCTGTTGCGTGGCGCGTTGCTGCTCGGTGATCAGCGCCTGCAAGGCGTGCAACCGCGCATCCAGCACGGTATCGGGCAGCACCGGACGTTCGGCGGCGGGCGTGCCCGGACGCGCCGAGTATTTGAAACTGAACGCGGAATGATACCCGACAGCGCGTACCAAGGCCATCGTCGCCTCGAAATCCGCCTCGTCCTCGCCGGGGAAACCGACGATGAAATCGCCCGACAGCGCAATATCCGGCCGCACCGCGCGCAATTGCGCCAGCAACTCCAGGTATTGCGCCGCCGTGTGCTTGCGGTTCATCGCCTTCAGAATCCGGTCCGACCCCGATTGCACCGGCAGATGCAGATAGGGCATCAACTTGTCGATCTCGCCATGCGCGGCGATCAGATCGGCGCTCATGTCATTGGGATGCGATGTCGTGTAACGAATCCGCCAGAGGTCGTCGATCTCGGCCAGGGCCCGCACCAGCCGCGCAAGCGTCCAGTCCGACCCATCCGGCCCCTCGCCATGGTAGCCATTCACATTCTGACCCAGAAGCGTGATCTCGCGCACACCGCGCGCCACCAGATCGCGCGCCTCGCGCAGGATCCGGTCAACGGGGCGGCTGATCTCGGCGCCCCGGGTGTAGGGTACCACACAGAAGGCGCAAAACTTGTCGCAGCCCTCCTGCACGGTCAGGAAGGCGGCCGGCCCGCGCGTCGCGCGCGGCCCCCGGGCGATATGCTCGAATTTGTCCTCGGACGGAAACTCGGTGTCCACCGGCCGCGCGCCGGCGCGCACAGCCGCCTCCATCTCGGGCAGACGGTGATAGGTCTGCGGCCCGACCACCAGATCGACCACCGGGGCCCGGCGCATGATCTCTGCACCCTCGGCCTGCGCCACGCAGCCCGCGATCCCGATCTTCAGCTCCGGGTTGCCGTCTTTCAAAGGCTTCAGGCGCCCCAGTTCGGAATAGACCTTTTCGGCCGCCTTTTCGCGAATATGACAGGTGTTGAGCAAGATCATGTCGGCGTCATCGGCGCGGTCCGTCGCCACGTAACCCGATGCTCCCAGCGCCTCGGCCATCCGCTCACTGTCATAGACATTCATCTGACAGC
>JAGRMK010000226.1 GCA_020441345.1 Paracoccaceae bacterium | reverse complement strand
GTCGCCAGGCGCATCCAGAAGCTGCGGTCGAACTCAGTGTGGTTGCGGGTCGGTTTCGGCCCGTCGACGCTGACCTGCGCCACGTCTTCGGGGGCGGACCGCGCCGCGAAATAGAGCCGCAGCACCGCGGCCGCCAGCGCGCGCGCGTCGAACTGCTCGGTCAACTGGCTGATCATCGGTGCTTCGTCCTGATCCTCGGGCTTGGTCAGGGCCTCATCGGTCAGCAGGCGTTCGGTATCGCGGGCGCTGACATCGGCGGCCGAGGGCGCGGGGCCCCATTCGGCTTCGAGCTGGGCCATTGCCAGCAGGCGCTCGGTCTTGCGCCGCGCCGACATCGGCACGATCAACGCGCTGACGCCCTTGTTGCCCGCCCGTCCGGTGCGGCCCGACCGATGCAAAAGCGTTTCCTTGTTCGACGGCAGATCGGCGTGGATCACCAGTTCCAGCCCTGGCAAATCGATGCCGCGCGCCGCGACATCGGTCGCCACGCAGACCCGTGCCCGCCCGTCGCGCATCGCCTGAAGCGCGCGGGCGCGCTCTTCCTGCGCCAGTTCGCCCGACAGCGGCACCACCGAGAACCCGCGATTCAGGAACCGCGCGGTCAGGTGGTTCACCGCCGCGCGTGTCTTGCAAAACACCAGCGCGTTGCGCGCTTCATAGAAGCGCAGCAGGTTGACGATGGCGTTTTCGGCGTCTTGCGGCGCCACCGTCAGCGCGCGATAGGTGATGTCGGCGTGTGCTTCGCGGGCAGAGGTTGTGGCGACGCGCTGGGCGTCGCGCTGATAGGTGCGCGCAAGCCGTTCGATATCCTTCGAAACCGTGGCCGAAAACAGCAGCGTGCGGCGCTCTTCTGGCAGGGCTTGCAAGATGAATTCGAGATCCTCGCGGAACCCGAGGTCCAGCATCTCGTCGGCTTCGTCCAGCGTCACCGCCTGCACGGCCGAGAGATCGATGGTGCCGCGCTCGATATGGTCGCGCAACCGCCCCGGCGTGCCGACGACGATATGCGCGCCGCGTTCCAGCGTGCGGCGTTCGGTGCGTACATCCATGCCACCGACGCAGCTGGCCATCACCACACCCGCCTTGGCCCAGAGCCATTCGAATTCGCGCCGGACCTGCAACGCCAATTCCCGCGTCGGCGCGATGACCAGAGCGCGCGGCGAATCCGGCGGCGGCAACATGGTGCCGTCCGGCATGATATCGGTCGCCATCGCCATGCCGAAGGCCACGGTCTTGCCAGAGCCGGTTTGTGCCGAGACCAGCAGATCCTTGCCCATCAGGTCGGGGTCGATACACGCGGTCTGAACCGGCGTCAGAGTATCATACCCCTTGTCGGCAAGCGCCTGCGACAGGGGTGCGGGCAAGGTCGAAAACGGGGAGGTCATGGCGGAATCCGGGGAAAACTGGGTCAAGCAGCCCCCATACGCCCCCAAGCCCCCTGTGTATAGGGGCAGAATGGCAAGACATGCGAAGTCCTGCCATGCAACAAACACCTCAGACGGAGGTATTCATGGCGGCAGACTATCACAACCGAATTCAGCGGGTGCACGCGGCGATCCACGCCGATCCATCGGCCGAGCATTCGCTGGACGACCTGGCGGACGTGGCTGCGCTGTCGCGATTCCACTTTCATCGGGTGTTCACCGCGATGACCGGCGAAACCGTGGCCGACGCCGTGCGCCGGATCCGGTTGAAGCGCGCGGCGCTGGCGCTTCGGGGCGGTGATGCTTCGGTTGCCGAGGTCGGGCGCGCGCATGGCTATCCCAACCCCGGCAGTTTCAGCCGCGCGTTTCGCGCCGCCTATGGCCTGTCGCCGTCGCAGTTTCGCAAGGCCCGCGAAGAGCAGGCGCTGCCAACCTATCTGGCGTTCAAACAAGGAGATCCCGCCATGTATCCGGTTACACTTTCCGATCAGCCGGCGCGCTCGGTAATCGGCATCGCTCATCGCGGCCCCTATCCACGGATGGGCGAGACCTTTCAGAGGCTGTCTGACCGTTTGGCTGCCGCCGGGCTCTGGCCGCAGGTGCGTGCGATGATCGCCGTGTATCTGGACGATCCGGCGATCGTCGCACCGGACAAGCTGCGCGGCATGGCGGCGGTGGCCGTCAACGGGGCGGCAGAGGCGCCCAGGGGCTTCACCACGCTGGATCTGGTTGGTGGGCGCTATGCCGTGATGCGGGTTTCGGGGCCTTATGCCGGCTTGGCGGCGGCCTATGACTGGCTTTACGGCACCTGGCTGCCGCACAGCGGCGAGACCCCGCGCGACGCGCCCTGCTATGAGCAGTATGTGAACACCCCATTGGACACCGCGCCCGAAGACCTGAGAACCGACATCTTTCTGCCGCTGGCCGATTGAGAGGCATCGAAACGGAAAGGACCAGACATGGCCAAGGATCCCTTGTTGACCGGCAAACCCGGACGCATCGACCATATAGAGGTGCCGCCGATGACCTTTTTTGCCGTCGAGGGGCAGGGTGCACCCGGTTGCACCGCCTATGGCGCGGCGATCGAGGCGCTGTATTCCGTGGCCTATGGCGCGCGCTTCCACGGCAAGTCACTGGGTCACGACGAAAAGGTCGGCCCGCTGGAAGGGCTCTGGTGGGCGGATGACATGGCAGCCTATACCGATCCCGGCCGCCGCGAAGAATGGCGCTGGCGGATGCTGATCCGCACGCCGTCCTGGATGACCCCAGAGGCGCTGGAGCCCCTGCGCGATGCCGCGTTGAAGAAGCGCAAGGACAAGCCGGACACGGTGGCGGCCTTGCAGGCCCTGACGTTGCTGACGCTCGACGAAGGCCCCTGTCTGCAGGCCTTGCACATCGGACCCTATGCCGACGAGGCGCCGCTGATCGCGCGGATGCATCGCGAAGAGATGCCGGCGCGCGGACTGGTGCCGACCGGGTTGCATCACGAAATCTACCTTTCGGATGCGCGGCGCGTGGCCCCTGAAAAGCTGAAGACCCTGATCCGCCAGCCGGTGCGCGCCGCCTGAAACGGGCCTGAAACGGATCTGGGACAGATCTGGGACGGGCCGCGGTCACCGTGCCGATGCCCCGAACGCATCACGCGCGCCGGTTTGCTACCGGCGCGCGCGCTCCTCCGAAGGCCGGGGGCTCCTCTTCCGCCCGGCTTCGTATCTCAGTGTCCGGCGATCATCTCGGATTGCCTGACGATCACCTCGGCCTGCTTGATCGAGGCAATATCGACCAGCCGCCCCTTGTAGACCGTCGCGCCTTCGCCGCGTGCCTTGGCCTGTTCCATCGCGGCCAGGATCTCGCGGGCTTCGGCAACGGCGGCCTCGGACGGGGTGAAAACCTCGTTCGCCAGCGCGACCTGCTTGGGGTGGATCGCCC
>JAGRMK010000225.1:1576-6411 GCA_020441345.1 Paracoccaceae bacterium | reverse complement strand
GGAATTGCCGGTCGCCAGCATCGGGTCGACCACGATCACGATCCGGTCCTCAAGCTGGGTCGGCACCTTGAAATAGTACTGCACCGGCTCCAGCGTCTCGTGGTCGCGGTAAAGCCCGACAAAGCCCACCCGCGCCGCCGGGATCAGTTCGAGAATGCCGTCCAGCAGCCCGTTGCCCGCCCGCAGGATCGACACCAGCGCCAGCTTGCGCCCCTCGAGCACCGGCGCGTCCATCTCGCAGAGCGGGGTTTCGATGCGCTGGGTGGTCATCGGCAGATCGCGCGTCACCTCATAGGCCAGCAGCATCGAGATTTCGCGCAGCAACTGGCGGAATTTCGAGGTCGAGGTGTCCTTTTGGCGCATGATGCTCAGTTTATGCGTCACCAGCGGGTGTTGGACGACGGTCAGGTGTTCGGTCATGCGCGGCCCTCGATTGTCTTCAAAATGCGGTCTCTGGTTGCGGTGTCGCAAAACGCGCCATGCATCGCGTCGGCGTTCATGGCGCGAAAATCGTCCTCTGTCCAGCCGAACACCCCCGCCAGGGCTTCGTATTCCTGGGTCAGCGTGGTGTGAAAAAACGGCGGGTCGTCGGTCGAGATCGTCACCCGCACCTCGCGGTCGCGCAGCCGGGCAATCGGGTGCCGGGCAAAATCGGGGTAGACACCCAGCGTGACGTTGGAGCCCGGACAGACCTCGAGGACGATACGATCCTCGGCCAGCCGGTCGACCAGAGCCAGATCGTCGATCGCCTGCACCCCGTGTCCGATGCGCTCGACCTTCAGGTAATCGAGCGCATCGCGCACGCTTTGCGCCCCGCCCCATTCACCCGCATGCGCCGTCAGCCGCAAACCAGCTTCGCGCGCGCAGTCAAAGGCCCAGGTGAAATCGCGCGGATGACCCGCGTTCTCATCGCCCGCGATGCCGAAACCGGTGATGAACGCCCCTTGGGTTTCCGCCGCGCACAACGCCGTGGCGCGCGCCTTTTCGGGCCCGAAATGGCGAATCACGGTGACGATACCGCGTAGCGTGATGCCCATCGTGCGCTGCGCTTCTTGCGCGGCCTCGTCGATGGCGTGCAGATATTCACGCCAGGCGGCGACATCGCCACCGCCGCAGAAATCCGGCGAAACGAAGGTCTCGGCATAGACCACGCCGTCCCTTGCTCGATCTTCCAGCACCGCAAGCGTCAGGCGGCGAAAGTCCTCTGGCGACTGCAAAGGCGTACAGGCGGCTTCGTAGACCTTCAGGAACTGCGCGAAATCGCGATAGGC
Organism: Paracoccaceae bacterium; assembly: GCA_020441345.1. Taxonomy (GTDB): domain Bacteria; phylum Pseudomonadota; class Alphaproteobacteria; order Rhodobacterales; family Rhodobacteraceae; genus Pararhodobacter. The sequence goes on along the minus strand of JAGRMK010000225.1, from coordinate 5,140 downwards.
ATAGCCGCCGCGCTCATCGAAGATACCGGATATGTCGATGCTCTTTTCTTTCGACAACCCCCGGATAAAGGCCGGCGGTGCCGCCCCTTCCAGATGCAGGTGAAGTTCGGCCTTGGGCAAGGCAGGATCGATGCGGTCGCTCATCGGGGGCTCCGTCACAACAGGGACCGGCCGGGGCCGCGCTGGCTCAGGCTCAGATGCGCCGCGACACTGGCCGCGACATCGACAAAGGCGCAAAGCCCGATTTCGCCGCATCCCGCGCCCTGCATCAGCACCGGCACCCGCTCGCGCGTGTGGTCGGTGCCGGTCCAGGTCGGATCGTTGCCATGGTCGGCAGTCAGCACAAGCAGATCGCCGGGACGCAGCCGCGTCAGCAGATCCGCCAGATGCCCATCGAAGGTTTCCAGCGCGCGGGCATAGCCCGAAACATCGCGCGGATGGCCATAGTGGCTGTCGAATTCCACGAGGTTGCAAAAGGTCAGCGACCCCTCTTCGGCGGTATCCGCCAGCCGCAGCAGATGCTGCACCAGATCGGCGTCGTTCCGGCCCTTGTGCAGATGGTCGATGCCGCGATGCGAGAAGATATCGCCGATCTTGCCGATGGCATGCACGACCCGCGCGTCGGCCTGCGCCCAGTCCATCAACGTTGGGCTTGGCGGAGCGATGGCAAAATCGCGGCGATTGCCGGTGCGCTGGAAATGGCCCGGCGCGCCGACAAAGGGCCGGGCGATGACCCGGCCGACCTTGCGCGCATGAAGATAGGGCGCAAGGCCTTCGCACAGGGCGATCAACCGTTCCAGGCCAAAGCTGTCTTCATGCGCGGCGATCTGGAACACGCTGTCGGCCGACGTATAGCAGATCGGCCAGCCGCTGCGCAGGTGTTCCTCGCCCAACCGATGCATGATCTCCAGCCCGGCGGCGTGGCAATTACCCAGAATACCCTCGGTCCCCGCCAAGGCGCAAACCTGCGCGACAAGGTCGGCGTCGAACGCGGTTTCTCCCTTCGGGAAATACGTCCAGTCCCAGGGCACCGGCACGCCCGCCAGCTCCCAATGCCCAGACGGCGTATCCTTGCCCTTGGAAATCTCGGTCGCGGCGGCCCATCGCCCGGTCGGTGTGGCACTCAGCCCCGGCGGCACAAAGCCCGAGGCCAGCGTCACCGCCCGGCCCATGCCCAGTGCGTCCAGGGTCGGAATGCGCAAGGGGCCGCTGCGCCCCTGTTCGGCCCGCCCCTCGGCGCAGGCTCGGGCGATATGGCCAAGCGTATTGGCGCCGGTGTCGGGCACGCCGTCGTTGAAGAACGCGGCCGCATCGGGCGCGCCCCCCACGCCAACGGAATCGAGAACGATCAAGAAAGCTCGGGTCATGGCGCGATCCTGTCTTGCACCAGCGCGCGAGGCTCTGGCGCCTTGCCGAGCAGATAGGCTTCCTGCAAGGCCTCGATGGCGCGCGCGGCGCCCGCGTCGTCTGCCGCATGCACGATGGCCAGGGGGGCGTCGGGGCCCACGGCGGCGCCCGGCTCGGCCAGAGCCGAGAACCCGACACGTGGGTCGATGACATCGCCCCCTTTCAGCCGTCCGCCACCCAGATGCACCACGGCGGTGCCGACCGCGTGGGTGTCGATGCTGGCGACCGTGCCAGCGCGCGGCGCCGGCACATCGCGGATCACCGGCGCCTTGGGCAGATGGCTGGCGTAGCGGGTGACGAAATCGGCCGGGCCGCCCTGCGCGGCGACCATGCGGCCAAAGCGCTCTGCCGCCGCGCCCGAATCCAGGGTGGCGCGAATTCTCCCCTCGCCTTCGGTCGCCGTCGCCGCGATCCCGCATTGCGCCAGAACCTCACCGCCCAGCGCGCAGGTCAGGTCGATCAGGCGCGGCGTTGGCGCCTTTCCGGTCAGGGTATCCATGACCTCGGCCACCTCCAGCGCGTTGCCAGCCGTCAACGCAAGCGGGCGGTCCATGTCGGTGATCAGCGCCGAGGTCCGGCACCCTGCCCCGTTCGCGGTGTCCACCAGCGCGCGCGCCAGAGCCTGCGCCTGCGCCGTCGAGGGCAGGAACGCGCCGGACCCGACCTTGACATCCAGCACCAGCGCCCCGAGCCCGGCGGCGAGTTTCTTGGACAGGATCGACGCGGTGATCAGATCGACGCTTTCCACCGTGCCGGTCACATCACGGATCGCATAGAGCCGCTTGTCGGCCGGGGCGATCCGCGACGAGGCGCTGACGATGGCGCAGCCGACCTGTCGCATCAGATCGCGCAGCCGGTCCTCGGGCGTGTCGACGCGATAGCCGGGGATCGATTCGAGCTTGTCCAGCGTGCCGCCCGTATGGCCCAGCCCGCGCCCCGAAACCATCGGCACGAAGGCCCCGCATTCGGCCAGCGCCGGCGCCAGCAGCAGCGAGATGGAATCGCCCACGCCGCCGGTGGAATGCTTGTCGATCACCGGCCCTGGCAGATCCCAGGCCAGCACATCGCCCGAATCGCGCATCGCGCGCGTCAGGGCCACGCGCGCCTCTTCCGAGATACCCTTGAGCAGCACGGCCATCGCAAAGGCCCCGGCCTGGGCGTCGGTTACCGTGCCGTCGGCCAGCCCGCCCGCGAACCAGGCAACCCCCGCCGGTGTCGCATGTCCGTCCCGGATCGATTCGATGACAGTCCGTGCGTCCATCACCCGCGCCCCCCGGTGTTGGCCATATGCCCCGCGGTGAAGGCACCGGGCAGCAGTTGCTCCACCGTCATTGTCAGGGATTGACCGTCGATCGTCGCCATCGTGACGCGCACATCGCCGTCCGCGAATTCACGCAGTTTCTGCCGGCATCCGCCACAGGGCGGCACCGGCGACGGGCTGTCGGCGATCACCAGAACCTCGGTGATCCGCGTGTCGCCCTGTGCGACCATCGCCGCGATGGCCCCGGCTTCGGCGCAGGTGCCCTGTGGATAGGCCACGTTTTCGACATTGCAGCCCGCGTAAACCGCGCCCGAAGCCGCGCGAATCGCCGCGCCGACCTTGAACCGGGAATAGGGGGCATGGGCGTTCTCACGCACGGCTGTTGCGGTTTCGATCAGCGACATCTGGATACCCTCGGGCCGGATTTGACCAAGTGATCCAGCTTCGCGCAGCGCAAGCCGCGATGCAAGGGCGGGCAACGTCAGCCCGCGAACATCAGCCTGACCTGGTTGTCGGGGATATGCCAGGCACAGGGGCTGAAATCACTCTGCCCCCCAAGCCGGTCCAACGCGCAATCGGCGCCGGGCGCTGGCGCCAACATGAACTGTGCGGAATAGCCGCTTTCCGCGCCGCCACCCCATCGGATATTCAGGCGGACCTGGCAGCGCCACTCGTCGGGCTGATCCTCAGGTTGGCAACTGGCGGTGAAGGTGTAGTTGTCCTCGTTCCGGGGGGCGAGTGTTCCCAGTTCATGCAAGATGCGGGTCATGAAACCGACCGTGGCCCCGTAGGACGACGCCGGATCCGTGTAACCGGTCGTCTGCAGGGTCGCGGCCTGGCGCAACAGGGTTGCGACAATCTCCATTGAGTTCGGTTGCGCCTGCGCGGAAGTCGCG
>JAGRMK010000225.1:0-1517 GCA_020441345.1 Paracoccaceae bacterium | reverse complement strand
CAGTTCCAGGTCGTCGGACGGATCCGCATAGCGCGTCGCCATCCCCGGCGGGATGACAAAGGCATCGCCTGGTTCGACACGATAGGGTTCCTTGCCCTCGCCGTGGAGGGTCATCGCCCCGGACATCACGAAGGTGAACAGGATATCGCCGCGATGCCGGGTCCAGGCGGTCGGCGCGCCGTCCGGCTGCGCCACCATGACCGAGGCGACCCCCCCGGTATTGGCGTTGATTGTCGTGTCGCGGGCGACGAACCCCGGCAGCCGGAACGGCTGGAACTGTCCGTCGGCGCCGATGTTGTGCACGAATTTCTGGCCCTGCCACTCGCGATCCGGGCGCAGGGTCGGCGTCGGCAGGGTCATCGCGTGATCGATCTCGGTCACGTGCTCGGCGGGAACGCCGATCTCGACCACCTCGATACCGTCCGAGGCCTCGCAGACCCGGTGGCGGATTTCGGGCGGCTGGATGAAACAATCCCCGGCGTGCAGGCGGCGCATCCCGCCCTGATCCTCGTAGAGCACATCGACCCAGCCCTTGACGCAAAAGATCAACTGAAACCCGACGCGGTGGAAATGCACCATATCTGGCACCGGACCGCCGTCGGGGATGCGGATATGGCTGGCGATCATCGCCCCGCCCAGCCGCGAGGGCACCAGATCGCGATACTGCATCCCGGCGCGCCCGATCACCCAGGGCGCCTGGTCGGCCAGCCGGCGCACGACAAAGGCGTGTTGCGTCTCGGGCAGAACCAGCGGCGGGTTGAGTTCGTCGATGACCACGCGGGTGCCGTTGGGCGCGGTCAGCGCGCGGTGCCCCCCCGCGAACCCGTCCGGATCATCGGTCAGGATGCGAATCGTGCCCGGGGATTCATTCGCGCCCTTTTCGATCCGCAGCCGCAGTCCGTGCCCCGACAACACCGCGACCTGCGGGTCATCGGCGGGATAGATCATGTCCAGCCGCATTTTCAACACCTGCGTGTAGAACGACAGATCGTTGCGCAATTCCGATGTCGGCAAACGGATCTCGGCGCGGATCTCGGTCATGACAGCCCCCTTTTTGCACGGCATAGTGCAAACAGGGCCGGGCATTTGCAAGGATCCGCTGAAACAGTTGATGCCCGCCCGCATCCTTGGGGGACTGGCGCGGCGAAACAAATAGTTTAATGCTGAACTAAACCTTGGAGGACCCCATGACCGACCGGCGGCAAGACGAAGCGAAGCAAGCGGCGCGGCAGGCAGCGCTGGATTATCACGAGTTCCCAACCCGCGGAAAGCTGGAGATCCGCGCGACCAAGCCGCTGGCCAACGGCCGAGACCTGAGCCGCGCCTATTCGCCCGGCGTCGCCGAAGCCTGTCTTGAGATCAACGCCGACCCGGCCAACGCAGCCCGGTTCACGACGCGCGGCAATCTGGTTGGGGTAGTGACCAACGGCACCGCGGTTCTGGGACTTGGCAACATAGGCGCGCTGGCCTCGAAACCGGTGATGGAGGGCAAGGCGGTTCTGTTCAAGAAATTCGCC
>JAGRMK010000224.1 GCA_020441345.1 Paracoccaceae bacterium | reverse complement strand
ATCGACCTCGACACCTGCGTCGGCTGTCACGCCTGCGTCGTCTCGTGCAAGGGCTGGAACACCGAGAACTACGGCGCGCCGCTGTCCGATGTCGATGCCTATGGCGCAAACCCGGTCGGCACCTTCCTCAACCGCGTCCACAGTTACGAGGTCACGCCCTCCGACGCGGCGCCGATGGTGGTGCATTTCCCCAAATCCTGCCTGCATTGCGCGGATGCGCCCTGCGTTACCGTTTGCCCGACCGGCGCCAGCTACAAGCGGGTCGAGGATGGCATCGTGCTGGTCAATGAAAGCGATTGCATCGGCTGCGGGCTCTGCGCCTGGGCCTGCCCTTATGGCGCACGCGAGATGGACGCGCTGGCCGGTGTGATGAAGAAATGCACGCTCTGCGTGGATCGCATATATAACGAGACCCTGCCCGAGGAAGACCGTGAGCCCGCCTGCGTGCGCACCTGTCCGGCCGGGGCCCGGCATTTCGGCGACCTTGGCGACGCCGACAGCCCGGTATCACGCCTGGTGGCCGCGCGTGGCGGCCTGGATCTGATGCCGGAACAGGGCACCCGCCCGGTCAACAAATACCTGCCGCCGCGCCGGCGCGACGCTCTGCCCCCGCCGCCCGCGCCAACCACGGCACCCTCGACCGAGGGGCTCGACGGGTTCCTCGGCTGGGTCGATCGCACGCTTTCGAGGTTCTGATGCACCCTGCCCCGTCGATCATCGTTTTTACCGTTCTTTCCGGTCTGGGTCTGGGCCTTCTGGCCTTTCTGGGTCTGGGCGTGGTCACGCCCACCGGGGTTGCGGCTTTCGTCTGGTTCGGGCTGGGCTATGGGCTGACCATCGCCGGGCTGGGGTTCTCGGCTTTTCACCTTGGGCATCCCGAACGCGCGCTCAAGGCCTTCAGCCAGTGGCGCACGAGCTGGCTCTCGCGTGAGGCGGTGCTGGCGGCTGCAACCCTGCTGTTCCTGGCGCCCCATGCCGCCGGACTGGTCTTTTTTGCCCACCCCTTGCCCGGATTCGGAATCATCGGCGGCGTGCTGGCCTTGCAGACCGTTCTGGCCACCGCGATGATCTACGCCCAATTGCGCAGCGTGCCGCGCTGGAACCGCTGGACGACGCCCGCCGTTTTCCTGCTGGCCGCGCTGACCGGTGGCGCGCTGTTGATCGGCATGGCCTTCGTGTCGCAGATCCTGCTTGCCTGGCTGGCGCTGGCACTCGTGCTGCACTGGCTGATTGGCGACCGTGCCTTTGCGGCCTCGGGGTCGGACCTTGGCACCGCGACCGGGCTGGGCGCGCGCGGCGCGGTGCGCCAGTTGGAGCCACCGCACAGCGGGCAGAACTATCTACTCAGCGAAATGGTCTACGTGGTCGCCCGAAAACACGCGCTGAAACTGCGGGTCATCGCACTTGCGCTCGCCTGTATCCTGCCCTCGCTGTCACTCTGGATCGCGCCGTTCTCGGTGGTCTCGGCGGTGCTGGCGATCGGTATGCACGTCGCGGGCATGCTGGTCGGGCGCTGGCTGTTCTTTGCCGAGGCCGAACATGTCGTGGGCCTCTATTACGGGCGCAGGCCCGCCGCATCGTAAACGCAGCGGGCCCGTCGGCCGTGGCGCTCAGCGCCCCTCGAATTTCGCCGGGCGTTTTTCGAGAAACGCCATGACCCCTTCGCGGAAATCGCGGGTCTTTCCCACCTCGCCCTGCAACCGGGCCTCCAGGTCAAGCTGCGCATCCAGATCGTTGGTCATGCTTGCGCGCAGCGCACGCTTCATCGCGCCATACGCCAGCGTCGGCCCCTTGGCCAGATGCTCGGCGCGGCTGCGCCATTCGGCCTCGAACCTGTCATCGGGGATCGACGCCCAGATCAGCCCTTGCGCTGCCGCTTCGTCAGCCGTCACCTTGTCGGCAAACAACGACTGCCCCATCGCCCGGGCAAAGCCTACAAGGCGTGGCAACCAATAGGTGCCGCCCGCATCCGGGATCAGGCCGATACGCGCGAAGGCTTGCAAGAACACCGCCGATTGCGCGGCGATCACCACATCCGCCGCCAGCGCGAGATTGGCCCCCGCACCCGCCGCGGCCCCGTTCACCGCCGAAATCACCGGCACCGGACAGTCATAGATCGCCCGCAGCATGGGTTCGTATTCCTCGCGCAGGGTGCGCCCCATATCCAGTTCGTTGACCGAGGCCCCGTCGCCCAGATCCTGCCCGGAACAGAACGCCCGCCCTTCGCCGGTCAGCACCAGAACGCGCGCGCGCTGGCCCAGATCGCGCACGGCGGCGGTGATCTCGGCGCGCATCTGCGCGTTCAGCGCGTTCATCAGGGTCGGTCGGTTCATCACGATCAGCCCGATCCCGTTCTCTTCGGTCACGGAAAGTGTGGTGTAAATCATCGTCGGCTCCTCGTGCGCTGCGGCATTGGATCAAATCGGCACTTGGCCGATACCTTAGCCATGCGCAGGCCCGCGCGCAAAGCCGGGACCTTGCGTCACGCCGCGAAATTCACCGCTCGTTCAAGATCTCCGTGACCCGCGCCTCTTCATCGTCGCTCAACGGCGTCGCGGCGGGCCGACGGCGGCGCAGGGTGACGGTGGCGATGCCCAGCCCAGCCAGCAACAGCAACGGCCCCGACAGCCAGAGCACCAGATTGGTCCCCGTAGCGCGCGGATTGAGCAGGATATACTCGCCGAACCGGTCCACCATGTATTCGATGGTCTCGGCGTTGCTGTCGCCCGCCACCAGCCGCTCGCGCACCATCAGGCGGATATCGCGGGCGATCTCGGCGTTGGAATCATCCACGCTTTCGTTGCGGCACACCACACAGCGCAATTCGGCGGTAATCTCGCGCGCCCGCGCTTCAAGCGCCGGGTCAGCAAGGATCTCGTCGGGTTGCACCGCAAGGGCAGGCGTGGCCAGCAGCATCAGGGCGACCAGAATCGCGCGCATCGCGGTCACTCCGCCGGCGTGGCGTTGACCGGCGCCTTGCGGGCACCCGCCGCCACCCTGAACCGCCGGTCGCTCAGGGACATCAGCCCCCCCAGCGCCATGATGATCGCCCCGCCCCAGAGCCAGTTGGCAAAGGGTTTGACATAGGTCCTGAGCGCCCAGCCGCCGCCTTCCTGCGGATCACCCAGCGCCAGATAGAGATCGCGCGTGAACCCATAGTCGATCGCCGCCTCGGTGGTCGGCATCCCCGCGGCCGGATAAACACGTTTCTCGGGCTGCAATTGCGTGACCAGAACGCCGTCGCGGTGCACATCCACATAACCCGTCGAGGACACATAATTCGGCCCCTGCTCGCGCCGCACTTCGGTCAGCGTCAGGGTATAACCACCATGCTCGAAACTCTGGCCGATCTGCGCCACGCGAATGTCCTCGCTGGCCCAGCCCAGCATCGCCGAGACGGCAAAAATGGTGAGTCCCAACCCGGAATGCGACAGCGCCTTGCCCCAGTCGGCGCGCGGCAAGCGTGCCATGCGGCCCAGACGCGCGGCGATGCCCTGCCGTCCGCTGCGCATCCACAGATCGGCCAGCGCCCCGACAACCACCCAGAGCCCCAGCGCCAGGCCAACCGGCGCCAGGATCGACCGCCCGGTCTGCAACGTCCAGACCAGCGACCCCAGCGCAACCGCCAGCAGCGCCACGCCCCACAGGCTGCGCACCGCGCGCCCCAGGTTGCCGCGCTTCCACGGCAACACGGCCCCCACCGGCAGGACGATGGCCAAAGCCACCATGAACGGCGTGAAGGCCGCGTTGAAAAACGGCGCGCCCACCGACAGAACCCGGCCGAACGCCAGTTCCGAGACCAGCGGCCACATCGTTCCGACGAAGACAACGAACGAGGCAACCGCCAGGAGCACGTTGTTGAGCACCAGCGCCGATTCGCGACTGACCAGCGCGAAAACACCCTTGGCCTCCAACGCCGCGCCGCGCAGCGCGAACAGCGTCAGCGCGCCGCCCATGAACACCGCGAAGATCAACAGAATGAACACCCCGCGCTCGGGATCCGAGGCAAAGGCATGCACCGAGGTAATCAACCCCGACCGCACGATGAAGGTGCCCATCAGCGAAAAGCCGAAGCCCAGGATCGCCAGCAGGATCGTCCAGGCCTTCAGCGATTCGCGCTTTTCCACCACGATCGCCGAATGAAGCAACGCCGTCGCAAAAAGCCAGGGCATGAAACTGGCGTTCTCCACCGGGTCCCAGAACCAGAA